>DFBE01000041.1:0-9967 GCA_002367275.1 Dehalococcoidia bacterium UBA3088
ACCGGTTTCTGGTAAATTTGGGTTTGGATTTTGGTCATTCGGATTTAGATATTGTTTAGGATTTAGGGTTTCGGATTTAGGGTTTAGTTCTCTTTAGGTCAGTCCAATTTTATGCTTTACCTCACCCAGGGTGGCGCAAGCGATAATCCGGGCCCTCTCTGCACCATGATCCAGGATTTCCCGTATATACTGAGGCTTCCGGGCTAAATTTTCTCTTCTCTCCCTCATGGGGGCAAGGCAGGCGTTCATCCTCCCGGCCAGCATTTTCTTGCACTCCACACAGCCAATGTGAGCCTCAGGGCATGCGCGTGCGATTTCTTCTACCCCTTCTGAGTTAAAAAAATGATGCAGGCGGAATATGTTGCAAATATCGGGATGTCCGGGGTCACTGAGGTATCTTCGAGCAGGGTCGGTAACTGCTGTCATCACCCTTTCTTCTGTCTCCTTTGGAGATGAAGCAAGTTCAATGTCGTTTCCCAGGCTCTTACTCATTTTTTGCTCCCCATCCAATCCTAAAACCAGAGGAAGGTTGGTAAGCTTGGCTTCAGGTTCGGGAAAGGTGTAGCCGAAGATGTTATTAAACCGGCGGGCGATTTCCCGAGCCAACTCCAGATGAGGCAACTGATCCTCTCCTACCGGGACCAGCTCTGCCTTATACAAAACTATGTCCGCCGCCTGAAGCACGGGGTAACCCACCAGACCGTAGTTGACATTATGGGGCTGGACTCTCACCTTCTCCTTGAAGGTGGGTACCCGGAGAAGCCATCCCAGAGGAGTTATCATGCTCAAAAAAGTATGAAGCTCCAGGACCTCAGGAACCCGGGACTGAACAAACAGAATGCTTTTTTGAGGGTCTAAACCACAGGCTAGCCAGTCAAGCATCATCTCCTGAATGTTGGATTGAATCCGGGAGGTTGAGAGGGCATCTTCCATGGTGGTCAGAGCATGAACATCAACGATACAGTATATACACTCATACTCCTCCTGAAGCTCGGCGTAATTTCTTATCGCCCCTAAGTAATTGCCTATATGTTGCCTTCCGGTAGGGCGGGCCCCCGAGAATACTCTCATTGGTTATACTTATTCATGGTTTGATCCTGGCCAAAAGCCAACATATATTCTACTGCTCCCGCGGCGTATTCCACTACTTCCTTTACTGTCTCCTTTTCATAAGATAAAAATTCACCCAGAACATAATCTACGGCGTCACCCGAGGGCCGATCCACCCCCAGACGCAAACGAAGAAATTCGGGAGTTCCCAGAGCTTCGATGATAGACTCTACTCCCTTATGTCCGGCCGAGCTTCCCCCTTTCTTAAATCTCAGCTTTTCTAAGGGGAGGTCCAGGTCATCGTGGATTACCAGAAGGTCGGAGGGTTCAATCTCCAGCTTTTGCATAAGTAGATTTACTGCTACTCCGCTTCTATTGACGAAAGTAAGCGGCTTGGCCAGCGTAAGCTCCCCCTTCCTTCCCACCTCGGAGCGGCACTCTTGGAGATGGGCCAGGCAAATGGCTTGCCTTTGAGCTAGAACATCAAGGCACATAAAACCGAGGTTATGACGGGTAAAAGCGTATCTTTTCCCGGGGTTGCCCAGTCCCACAATCAGCCTGATAACCTCAAGAACTCCTGTTCATCGATAATAGTTATATCTTCTTCCTGGGCTCGCCTTAACTTTGAACCAGGGGATTTTCCCTGCACCAGATAGGTAGTTCTGGAGGTGAGGCTAGAACCTACCCTTCCCCCCTGTGCTTTAACCTTCTCTTCTGCTTCCTTGCGGGGGAAGGAAAGCTCACCACTGAACACAAACTCCTTCCCTTCTAAGGGGAGGGTTATTCTTCTTTCTTCCTGGCTCAGTTTTACCTTTGCTTCCTTTAACTTTTGTATCAACTTGAGATTACCTTCGTTGCGGAAAAAGGAGACAATTTCCCCGGCCACCTTAGGACCAATGGTGGGTATGAGGGAGAGCTCCTCGGGAGCAGCCAGGGCAAGCTCATCCATATTCTCGAACTCGTGGGCCAGGATCTCGGCGGTCTCCTCACCTACCTGAGGTATGCCTAAGGCGAATATCACCTTTTGGAAGGGTCTTCCTTTGCTTTCCTCGACACTTAAGAGAAGATTTTGTACGCTCTTTTCTCCCATCCGCTCTAAGTTCAGCAGGTCTTCTTTGCTCAGAAAGTAGATGTCGGAGGCATTCTTTATCAGCCCTTCTCTCAACAAATGAGCGCAAAGCTTCTCCCCCATCCCTTCAATGTCCATTCCCCCTCTGCTCACAAAGTGCTTTACCCTCTCCAGAGCCTGGGCAGGGCAGGCAGCATTGGTACAGCGGTGCATGGCCTCTCCGGGCAAGCGCACCACTTTGGCTCCACACACCGGGCAGGTCTGGGGCATGGCGAACTCTCTCTCTCCCCCGCGCCTCTCCGACACGATAGGACCGATAACCTCGGGGATAACCTCTCCTGCCCGGTGGACAGCTACCCTATCCCCTATCTTTATGTCCTTAGCTCTAATGTAGTCCTCATTATGCAGACCGGCGCTTCCTATCACCACTCCCCCCACTGAAACTGGCTCCAGAATAGCATAAGGGTTAAGATTTCCTGTTCTTCCCACATTTATTCCTATATCCAAAAGTCGCGTTACGGCCTCCTTCGAAGGGAATTTGTAGGCTATAGACCATCTTGGCTCATGGCCGGTGCTTCCCAGGGCGTCTTGAAAGTCAAACCGGTTAACCTTCACTACAATGCCATCCGTCTCATAGGGGAGGTTCTTTCTTTCCTCCTTCCAGCGTTGATGAAATTTCTCCACCTCCTCTATGGATGAGCATAAAATGTTGTACGGGTTTATTTTGAACCCCCGGGACTCAAGAAGAGCAAGGGCAGAAAAGTGGTCTGGGGGGGGCGTTTCCCTCTCACTCCACCCCAGAGCATAGGTGTAGATGTCTAAGAAGCGATGAGCGGTTACTCCTGGGTCGAGCTGCCGCAAAGAGCCTGCCGCCGCATTACGGGGGTTGGCAAAACCAGGAAGGCCCTCCCTTTCTCGCTCCTCATTAAGCTTTTTAAAGCCTTCCCTGGGTAAGAAAACCTCCCCTCTTACTTCGAATGAGGAGCCATCTTTCACCGACAGGGGTATGCTCCTTACCGTCCGGAGGTTCTGGGTTATATCCTCTCCCTCCCAACCATCCCCTCTGGTTGCTCCCCTCGTCAGAAGCCCTCCCTCATATATCAGGGCTACGGCTACGCCGTCCATCTTGAGTTCACATACCAGGTCAAACTCTTCCTTCTTAAGTATGCCCACCACCCTCTTCCTCCAGGCCAGAAGCTCCTCATAAGAAAAGGCATTGTCCAGGCTCAGGAGAGGTAGGCGATGCCTGACTATCCCGAACTCTTTGAGTGGCGGAGCCCCCACCCTCCGGGTGGGAGAATCGGGGGTTATAAGCTCGGGGTATTTTTGCTCCAGGTCCTTAAGTTCACGAAAGAGCTTATCATATTCGCTATCGCTTATCTCCGGGGAATCAAGCACATAGTAGCGGTAGTTGTGGTAGTTGAGGAGAGAGCGAAGCTCCTCCGCCCTCTTCCTTACTTCCTCCATATCACACTGGCTATGGAGATGGCCACGAAGAGTACGGCCAGTATGATGGTGAAGCGGAACAGAGTTCTCTCCAGTCCTCGTCGGCTGCGGTATACGGTGTCGGCCTGGCCAAAAACTCCCCCCAGCCCTCCCCCCCCGGCCTGGAACAGGAGGGCAAACAGCAGAGATACGGAGAGAATGATGAGAGCGATATTAAAGTAAGTAGTCATTTCAAAAGCTCCGTGAGTGTGTTAGCGGTTAGCCCGGGGTTGGCTCTACCCTGAGTCTTCTTCATCACTTGACCTACCAGGAAGGTCAGCACCTGGGTTTTACCCTTTCTGAAATCCTGTACTGCCTTTTGATTTTGAGAGATGACCTCGCAGGCTACCGCCCTGACGCATTCTTCATCAGTTATCTGGTAAACTCCTCTTTCCTGAACGATCTCCTCCGCCCCCCGGCCACTTTGAAACATCTCCCCCAGTACTTTCTGGCCAGAGGTTCCACTTATCTTGCCTGAAGCCACCAGGTCGATAAGCTCGCAAAGCATGTGGGGCCGAACCTGGCAATCCTTCGGATCGGTGCCCGCCTGGTTAATCTGATGGGAGAACTCACCCAGGAGCCAGTTGGCTACCTCCCCGGGCTTAACTTTATTCTCCGTGAGACAAATCTCAAAGTAATCGCATAAAGGCTTTTGGGAAGATATAAGGTCTGCCTGGTAAGGGCTCAAACCCACTTCCTTTACCAGTCTTTCCTTCTTGCTATCCGGAAGCTCAGGAAGGCACGACCTTAGCTCCTCCACCCATTTTCGGTCCAGGGCCAGAGGGGGGATGTCAGGCTCGGGGAAATAGCGGTAGTCTGAGGCATACTCTTTACTTCGCTGAGAGAAAGTTACCCCTTCCTCGGAGAAGCCCCTGGTCTCCTGGACCAGTTTTTCTCCTTTCTCCACCGCTTCCCTTTGCCTCCTCTCCTCATATTCCAGAGCACGGTAAATCCCGCTTAAGCTATTCATGTTCTTCACCTCCACTTTGGGAAAACCCTGGCCATTCGCTCTTATACTGATATTGGCATCGCAGCGTAAGCTCCCTTCCTCCATGTTTCCGCTGGCCACCCCCAGATATTGCAGGATAATACGTAATCGCCCCACAAATTCGCGCGCCTCCTCCGGAGTGGAGATGTCGGGCCTGGTTACCACCTCCATTAAGGGAATTCCCGAGCGGTTAACATCGACCAGGGTACAGGAGCCTTTATGGATGAGCTTGGCCACATCCTCCTCCAGGTGGACCCTCTCGATACCTATCCGCTTGCCTTCCACATCCATCCATCCCCCAACTCCGATGGGAGCATCGTACTGGGATATTTGATACCCCTTCATAAGGTCAGGATAGGAATAGTTCTTGCGGTCAAACTTAGTTCTATCTGGAATACGACAGTTCAAGGCCAGGGCAGTCATTATGGTGTACTCTATTGCCTTGTGGTTGGCCTTGGGCAGCACCCCGGGCATCCCCAGGCACACCGGACATACATGGGTGTTGGGGGGTGAGTTCGCATAATCTGTGCTACAGCCACAGAACATCTTGCTTCGGGTAGAGAGCTGAGCATGAACCTCCAGACCAATGACCGTCTCAAACTTCATCTTCTCCTCCTAATATATCATATTGCACTTTGAGGTTAAAGTGGCTACTATAGACGCGCTCAAGATAGGATTTAGAATTTCTTTGAACTCACAAATGAGGTGCATAAACCCTAAATNNCGAAACAATATCTAAATCCGAATGGCCAAAACCTTATAGCTGCTGAGTTTTTTTATAACTCCCCCTTCCTTCCTCCTCTTGTTTTGAGCTTTTTGATTTTGGTCATTTGAATTTGTTTAGAGTTTCGAGATTAGGATTTCCCTGAGTTCACAAAATTGGTATATAGTCAGTATAATATTCAGGATGCAGGTTGGGGTACTAAAGATTAAGCTCTTCATCCCGTACAGTCAATCGCTCAAGGATAAAAGGAGAGTTGTCCAGTCGGTTACCACCCGGATAAGAAACAAGTATAATGTTTCTATAACCTGCGTGGAGGAGGGAAAGTGGCAGATTGCGCAACTTTGTATAGCCTACACCTCAGGGAGTCATGGAAGGGTCAAAGACGTCCTGCACCACATAGCCGATTTCGTCTCCCGGGAAAGATTAGATGTGGAGGTAGTAGACCATGATGTGCAAATTTTCACGCTTGGTGATGGCGAAGACTGGTCTTAGTCTGACCCTCATCCTTGCCCTCATAGGAGGCAGCCTGGGAGGGGGGTTAACTGCCCATGAAACTCCCTCCGGCAACCCCTGGATTTCTTTTTGTCCTACGGAGGTGGTGGGGAGAGTAGCTCTGGTAAACTATGACCAGAAGGGGATAGACGACGACCTGGCCTACCTTTTGCTCGTTCCAGCGTGTGCCTCCTTTCAGGAAGGAAGGCTTTTTTCCTCCCCCCTCATATTCTGGGATAACGAGAGAACTATTCCCGAGCTCAACTCCCATCCCGGGGTAGACTACTTCCTGGAGGACTGGATGTCGTTTGCCCCCCAGAGTGAAGTTTTGGCCGTGGGCCTTCCTCAGGAAGCCATCTGGGAGCTTGAGGATGAGGGTTTTAGCGATATTGCCGCTTTACCCTGTGACCCGGATTCTCTTTCCTCCCATATCGCCCTTGAGGAGTGGGGAGAAAGCAAGGAGGCAGTGGTGGCGGTATTGGACATGGGAAGGGTGAAGGAAGTTTCTGACCGGGGAACAATTCAGGGCAGGTTTGATTTTGGGCCGGAGGTAAAATCCCGTGAATTCGAAGGGAAAAAGGAGCCTACCCTTGTCCCTACTTATCATAAGTTCGACGTATCTCCGCCCACAAAGTACATCCAGGTAAAGATGAACTGGCAGGAAAGGGGGAAGGACCCCGACCTCCAGCTTTATGATTTCAGCCTGGGGGAGGTGGCGGCCTCCGCCAGATGGAACGTGATAGAGGGGAGGGGGGAGGAGGTCGTATCTTATGCTAATAACTATGGGGAATGGGCGGCGGCGGTGACCTACATGCCCACTCAGAGCATAAAGTCCCCCCCAAAAAAGGCTCAACATGACCTTCAGGTGGACTACCAGGTTAAGGTGAAGATGTATCCAGGGGTAGAGGTTATGCTTCCCCCCACCCCTCAGGGCTGCCACAACGCAAGGCTTGAGCTTCAGGGTAAAGGAAAGCTGGGGCTGGTAGTGCGTGGGCTGGAGGGGGCAGAGCTGGCCTCAGCCATCCCCTACCGTAAGCCTTTAGAGATGGAATATTTGGGAAAAGGAGAATATACCGCCACCGTCCTGGCCCTGGAGGGTGAAGTGGGCCCAGACTTCGCCTTGAACTGGAGCTGGGAGGGGAGGGAGGATGGGTTTACTGAGAGCATGGCCGCCGCCAGCAATGGCGCGGTGCTGGCCTCCCTTAAGAACTGCCCCCTGTTTTATGCCCATCCGGAGGGAATATCCCCGGGGACCGAAGCCGCGCTGGAAAAATTGGGGGTTAAGGAAATTCACCTTCTAAACTTAAGCGGAAGGGAAGTGGATATAGCCTCCTTCCCTGTCTCGGAGCTTGAAACGCTTACTGACATATATCAGGCCATAAGGGACATAAGTGGGTCGGACGACATCGTCTTCTCCACCACCAAACCCTTCTCCTACCCTGATGCATTGGGGGATTTTCATACTCAGGAGGGAGGTTACTTCTTTGCCCCGGGAGCTTATGCTTCTGCCATCCATGGTTCCCCCCTTCTCCTTTTAGAGAGCGACCCCCGTCTTGAGTGTGCTGCCCTGTGGCACCGCTCTTCCTGGCGGCGGGGATTTGAGGATAGGCATACACCTCCTTCCCCGGGAGGGATGGTGCTTACCGGCCGTGAAGTTTACTCTTTTCTTGAGGATATGGGTATGGACCAGAAAGGGAAGGAGAGAATACTCACCATGGCCGGGGAGTTTGAGCTTGGGCCATCCTGGGATAGAGTATTCCCGGGGAAGGCCATAGCCGGCCGGATATGGGGGACGCCGGTGGACTGTGCGTTCTGGTTTGCCCGTAACGCCTTTTATCCTGCCCTGATATTCGTAAACCCTGCCCTGAGTAAAGACGGAATCTATCTCATCCAGGGGAGTAGCTCTCACCGGGAGGGGCAAAGGCTGATAATCGATGACCTGGGGGGGGAGGAGAAGTTTAACTGTCCCTGTCTTCAGACCTGGGTATGCTATGAACACCGCTTCAATGAGCTGGCCCCTGAATACTGGGGACTGGCCTATGAGACTACCTCAGGGCAGAAGCCCTTCTGGACCAAAACCGGCGCTTCCATAGATTCAGGGGTGAATGAGAAATACGGACGGAAAGGAAGCTACCTTCCGGACATGTCCTCCTCAGAGGTAGTTCCCTTCTATCTGGAAAAGGGTGGCTTTGACTCAGTATTTTCCACCTCCTTTAACGCCGCCACCGAGAATTTAAACCGGGGGGCGATCCTGTGGTTTGAAGGCATGCATGGAGGAAACATGCTTTCGGGGACGGTGGGGTTCTGGAATGAGATCATAAAAACTGAGAGGAACCCCTGGAGGGGCTATGAATATCTGGGCTGTACCCAAAATCCGGACACCGCAGCCATGAGTCGGCTATCGGGAATAGATGTGGAGAAGGGAAGCGATGGAGTGGTCATCTCCATCTGGGAGCAGCTCCCCCAGACCTTCCCTATAACCGGGGATACCATGGATAAATATCTGGAAAACATCCACTCCTGCGGCATCGTGGCCGGGTCCTGCCTCATTGCCCATACCTTCCTTCACCTCTCCTTCATAAGGCATGGGTCTACCTTCCAGATAATCGCCCCCTGGCCAGCATCCTGGTATATCTCCCATGCCCAGAATATGATTGCCCGGAGCATCGCCCAGGGAAAGGATATGGGCCAGGCTTATGAGGAGGCCATATTGGAGGTAGGGATAGATTATCTAACCGAAGGCTGGTGGTGGGATACTTATGAGAACATCGTCTACTACGGCGACCCCAGCCTCAGAGTTTATTCAGGAGCCTTTCCCTGGCCCCGCCCAGAAGTCAAAGAAGGAAAGGAGGTAAGATGAGAAAGCTGATTTCGGTTCTGGCTGTCCTGGGTTTGCTGGCGGCAAGCCTATCCCTGGGAGGTGTTAACACTGTAGATTCTACCATTGCTTCTGGCACCTCTCAAGTGATGGCGCCAACCTACACCATAGGCGATTTTTGGGTCACTGAAGTATCCATGGGGAAGGAAAAGTACACTACCCAGATAAGCGTGGGGGGGCAGGAGGTGCTGGACGGCACTTATTGCTGGGTCTTAGATATGGAAAACCCCACGCTGGGGACATCCATTCCCCAAAAAGCCTGGGTGCCAAAGTCAGACCCTATCTTCTCCCTGGTCAAAATGGAAACTTCAGGGACAGAAGCCAATCCTTTCACCATGGTGAAGGAAGTTTCCCTGGATTTCCCGGATGGTCCGCCCTGGCCTCTTGAAGTGGGAAAGAAGTTTACCGTGGTAACCTCCATGCGGCAGGTGACGGTCATGGAGAACACCCGAAATGAGACCACCGCCACTTCCCGGGACACCTATGAGGTGAAAAAGAGGGAGAGGGTGAAGGTCCCGGCGGGCAGGTTTAACTGCCTTAAGATAGTGGTGTTCAACGATAAAGGAGAATCGTATCGCACGATATGGTATTCAGAAGAAGTAAAATATGCGGTAAAGGATATTATCACCGGAAAAGCCATGTCCGCTCAGGGAAGACCGACCACGGTAAGGGTAATGGAGGGGAAGCTTAAGGAATACAGCTCTTAAAAGGAGGTAAAATGATCACTGCGCTAATCGTTGTCTGGGTGCTCCTGGTTGTTATAGGCGGCTACTATACCCTGGACAAAAATAAGAGGGTCAAAGCCTGGTTTTTGACCTCCCTCATCCTGGGGGTTGTGATACTGGGGTGGGGCATAGAGGAAAAGGTAACTCAGGAAGAAGTGGCGGAAGTGGAGGAGGAATGGTATTGGTAACACCGTTCCGCAAGTCTTATCATTTGCCCTTCATCACATGAATTGCAGGCATGGCTCAAGGGGTGCGTAACAGGGGAGCCTGCCACATATCCCGGAGATAAAACCTCCCCCTGGCTGCGGCTCTCCTTCTTCCTGTCCAAGGCTGAATAGCCCAGATAGGAACCCTCCCTTTTCTTCCTGGGGGGGCGCTACTTCCTGGGGGGGGGTGGTTATATCCTCCAGTGATGAGACCATGCCCTGCATAACTTTCGCCATCTCAGGGGCGAGGAGGGTGCAAAAGTCGGCAAAGTCGTGCAGCATCTTACCCATGGCGGCAGTAACATCCTCTTCCTCCCCTTCAGATGGCAAGATCACCTGTTCTCTGGATG
>DFBE01000041.1:10054-10883 GCA_002367275.1 Dehalococcoidia bacterium UBA3088
AATCTCCCCAGCTCTACTAAAGCTGGCTCTGGCTGGGGTAAAACCTGTTCAACCACCATCGGTGTTGGGCTTTCTTCCTCGCCGCTCTCACTGATCGCCCACCACAAGCCTCCCACTATGAGGCCCACCACCACCACTGCCCCCACCACTCTACCTACCCTGAGCTTTCTTCCCTGCATCTTACCTCAGCTTTCTTCCCTGCATCTTATTTATATAGAATAAAGCATATAAGATGTAAGGTCACCCCTGGAGATGGCCCGTATGAGCCTGAGACGGTCCAGGGCGGATGTCTCCTCTACTTGCAGTGAGGGAAGCATACGGGCTGTCACCTCCAGCTCTGCCTGAAGCCCGTTGAGGGCCTCCGTCACAGCGTAGACCTCCGTGCTGACCGCCAGCGGCATTGCCTCTCCTGGAAGCTCATTCACAGGTTTTACTTCCGCCGGGGATTCCGCTTCCACCTTCAGCAAGGCTATCTCCTCCCGGAGCCTGCCTATCTCCTCCCGAAGAGAGGCTATATCCTCTTGAGGGGCCAGCCCTGCCACCTGAGAAGTCAGCTCCTTCACTCCCATCCGAAGCTCAGCTACCTCCTCCCCAAGCCTGGCTATATCCTCCCCAAGAGAGGCTATATCCTCCTCCAGAGGGGCTACCTGCCCCCGGATATACTCCTCTTCCTCATCGGAAATGCTATCCCCACCACCACACCCAAACCCCGCAAAAAGGAGCAGGCCCACCGCTCCCGCGGCACCAAATAGTTTACAATACTTCACAAAATAAAACCCCCCATCTTATCACTACCTTGTTCCATTATTTACTTACGCTTAACTTCCTC
>DFBE01000025.1:0-36697 GCA_002367275.1 Dehalococcoidia bacterium UBA3088
CTGGATGAACTCCTGTACCTTCAAGCGTACCCATTCCTCTAGATCGTCCCAGATGATGCTCGGTGACTGCCCCTGTGTTGTGTTCGGCTTTTCCATGGCAGTGAGTACCTCCTCCTTTCTTTATTTATTTCACTAATTTGAAATGGTACTCACCGCTGCCAATTATTTCCACACTTTTTGATTGTATCTCTGTCAATATTTGCAGATTTGAATAAACTATAGTACCTTAATAGAGAGTATGGCTACGGCGAGGAGACTAACAACCCCCCTGAAAGCAAGACGAGAGGCCATTATAGAGTCAGGGGGTGAGGCTATTAATCTCTGCTATCAGTGTAGTCTTTGCACCCAGGTTTGTCCCTGGAACCTGGTAAGAGATTTCCTCACCCATAAAATAATCCACCAGCTCCAATTGGGATTATTCGATTTTGAAAGCGAGGAGGTATGGATCTGTGCTACCTGCAATGCTTGTGTTAGGCGCTGCCCTCGGGGTGTGAAAATAATAGACGTTATGAGAGCCTTACGCAGTACCCTGGTAGAACTGGATATAAGCTATGCTCCTGAACCCCTTCGGATCACAATAGTAAATCTCTCCAGTGTAGGTAATCCGCTGGGGGAAGCGCCGGAAAAACGAGCGGATTGGGCTAAGGAACTAGGAATAAAGGCCTTTACTGAGGACACTGAACTATTGTACTTCCCATGTTGTATTCCATGTTATGACCCCAAAGCTACCGGAATAGCCCGTGCTACAGCCAGTATCCTCAAAAAGCTGGGGGTAAACTTTGGGATTTTAGGTGTCGATGAAAGTTGTTGTGGTGAAGCGATCCGTAAGGCAGGAGCCGAAAGTGTATTCCAGGATCTGGCCGAGAGCAATATTGCCACCTTCGCTAAAAATGGGGTTAAAGAGAGCGTCGTTAGTTCTCCTCATTGCTACAACACCTTCAAAAATGAGTACCCTGAGCTGGGAGGGAATTTTGAAACAGTTCACTTCACCCAATACCTGTCTCAGGCCATTAAGGAAGAAAGGTTGAAGTTCACTAAACAGGTTACAAAAAGAGTTACTTACCATGACCCATGTTATCTTGGGCGACACAATAACATATATGATGAGCCCAGAGAGGTTTTAAAGAGTATCCCTGGCTTAGAGCTAGTTGAAATGCCAAATTCAAGGGAAAATAGCCTTTGCTGTGGTGGAGGTGGGGGAAGAATTTGGATGGAAACCAAGAAGGAAGAAAGACTTGCCGACCTCAGGCTGAAACAAGCCCTGGACGTTGGGGCTGAAATACTGGCTACTGCTTGCCCCTACTGCCTGATCAACCTCAAGGATAGTGTTGTGAGTATGGATAAGGAAAAAGTCATCGAAGTTAAGGACATCTCAGAAATAGTTCAGGAGGCGATTTAAAAAGTTGGCTAATGCTCACCTGGATGATTCCTTACCCCCTCTACTACTCCCGAAAGCGGCAGAAGAGAAGAGTCCTTACTGGTGCGTTGCTTTATCTCTGCACTGTTTGTCTTCAGGGTGCGGGGGCTCACCGTAACCCTTAAGGGTATCCCCAGAAGGTCAGCATCATTGAATTTCACCCCGGGAGGCTCCAACCTATCATCGAACAGGACTTCTACCCCTTTTTGCCGGAACTCGTTATACAGCTTTTCTGCTCTTTCTCTTACCTCGGGGTTATCCATTCCCAGGGCGCAAAGGTACACCTGGTAGGGGGAGATAGAGCGCGGCCAGATGATTCCCTTCTCATCATGGCTTTGCTCTATGATGGCGGCCACCATCCTGTCTACTCCTAAGCCATAGCACCCCATGAAGATGGGCCTCTGCCTTCCCCGGGAATCTGAGAATAGGGCAGATAGCTTCTCGCTGAAGATAGTCCCCAGTTTAAACACATGCCCTAACTCTATGCCTTGACGTGAGCGAAGATCCTGGCCACAATGAGGGCAGCCCTGACCCGTGGAAGCCAGGGCGATGTCAGATATGAGGTCGCACTTGAAGTCCCGGGGGTAGTTCACGTTTTTGAGGTGAAACCCGGATCTATTCGCCCCGGCGACGAAGTTCTGACCCTTGAGGATGGAGTCATCGGCCACTATTTTAACTCCGGAAAGACCAACCGGGGAGGCAAATCCGGGAACAAGCCCGGCATTTCTTACCTCGTCATCGTTTGCCAGCCCAAGCTCAAAACAGCCCAGGATGTGCTTTAGCTTTACTTCATTCACTTTGAGATCTCCCCGGATGACGACGAAGATAATCTCTTCTTCCGTGGAGTAAAACAGGGCCTTCAGAGTCTTCTCTGGAGGTACACTGAGGAAAGAGGAGACTTCATCGATGGTAGTCATACCCGGGGTAGATACCTCTTCAAGTTCGCCTGGGGGCTCAGGAGGAATATCTGGCTTTATTCCGTGAGCCTTCTCTTCATTGGCCGCATAACCACAGTTTTCACAGTAGATGACTTTGTCTTCACCACTTGGGTTGGGGGTTATGAATTCATGAGATTCTTTTCCCCCGATGGCACCACTATCGGCCTCCACGATGACTGCGGGAAGTTCCAGGCGATGGAAAATCTGGCCATAGGCGTGGATGGCTTTATGGTAGACTTCATCCAGTTCTGCCTCGCTAGCACTGAAGCTATAACCATCCATCATCATAAATTCCCGGGCCCTGATGATGCCCCCCCGGGGACGAACCTCATCTCTGAACTTGGTCTGGATTTGATATAAAAGTAAGGGAAGATCACGGTAGCTTTCCACCTGCGAGCGGACGATGTTGGTGATGACCTCTTCATGAGTAGGACCCAGGCAGAGCTCAAACCCCTTACGGTCGTGAAGGGAAAAAAGGTTCTGGCCGAAAGCATGGTCCCGACCTGTCCTCTGCCACAGGCTCAAGGGTTGAAGGTGGGGCATGAGAAGCTCTTGGGCTCCTACTTTCTCCATCTCCTCCTCTATTATTCTCTTTACCTTTTCCACTACCCTGAGTCCCAAAGGGAGGTAGGCATAGACTCCCCCGGTTACCGGGTATACCATTCCGGAGCGGATAAGAAGCTTGTGACTTATGGTCTCTGCCTCTTTTGGGTCCTCTCTCCGGGTGTGAAGGAAAGCTTGAGATAAGCGCATTCTATCTCCCTTCAACATAATTTCTTAAGGGTTGAACTGAGAATATCCTCTCTTTATAAGCCAGGGCCTCTACTGCCACCTTAATGGTATCCAGCGAAGTAAAGCAGGGGATCCTCCTCTCCGAAGCAGCACGGCGAATCTCAAAGCCATCCTTTAAGGGGGTCCGCTCTCCAGTGGTGGTGTTGACCACCGCATCCACTTTTCTCTCCTGGATGACATCCACCACATTGGGGTAGCCTTCAGTGAGCTTTTTAGCCACTGCTTTTACCTCCATTCCCTTGTCCTTGATCATTTCTGCCGTCCCCCGGGTGGCATACAGCATATAACCGTGGGAGAAAAGCCCGCGGATTATGGGTAACGCTTCAGCTTTGTCTCTATCGGCAATGGAGAGGAGAATGGAGCTCTGAGGAGAAAGCATAAAGTCGGAGGCGATGAGCGCTTTAGCCAGGGCTCCGGCAAAGGTATAATCTACCCCCAGAACTTCGCCGGTGGACTTCATCTCCGGACTGAGATAAGTATCCACCCCCGGAAGCTTCCCCATGGAGAAAACGGGTGCCTTAATTCCCCATAGGTTTCTCACCTTCCATAGTCCCCCGGTATATCCTTGTTCGGGAAGCGATTTTCCCAACATCACCAGGATGGCTATCTTGACCAGGGGAACGCCGGTTAGCTTGGAGATGAAGGGCACGGTGCGTGAGGCGCGAGGGTTAACCTCCAGTACATAGACTTTGGATTGAGGCATGATGACAAATTGAACGTTCATGAGCCCCCGGATATGGAGGCGGCGGGCGATCATCACCGTATAGTCCACGATCTTTTCGGTCTCCTCCGGGGTGAGACTCAAGGGGGGATAACAAGCCATAGAATCCCCGCTATGCACTCCTGCTCTCTCGATATGTTCCATAATTCCCGGAATCAGAACTCCCTGACCGTCACTCACTGCATCCACCTCTGCCTCTTTGCCCTGAAGATACTTATCGATAAGCACAGGATGTTTCGTGCCCAGTTCAAGCGCTTCCTGGATATAACTTGTGAGTTCCGAATCTGTATATACTATCTCCATGGCTCTTCCTCCTAAGACGTAGGATGGGCGAACCAGAACTGGATAAGTAATGGTGTGGGCCACCTTCAAAGCTTCATCTATGGTGGTGGCTGTACCTCCCGGAGGTTGAGGTATATCCTGAAGTCGTAGAAAGCCCTCGAAGAGCTCACGGTCCTCGGCCATATCAATGGTTTGAGCATCAGACCCCATAATAGGCATTCCACTACGGTATAAAGGATCGGTCAGATTTATGGCAGTCTGACCTCCAAACTGGACTATGGATGGCGGCGCTGAGCTAAAAGTCTCATTCTCCAGGATATCCCTTATACTCTCTTCATCCAGAGCCTCAAAGTAGAGCCTATCGGAGGTATCGAAATCGGTAGATACTGTTTCCGGGTTGGAGTTAATCATGATGCTCTTAACTTCCGCTCTCTTAAGTGCCCAGGCAGTGTGAACCGAGCAGTAGTCAAACTCTATCCCCTGGCCAATGCGTATGGGTCCGGAGCCGATGACTATCGCTTTTCTTTCCGGGAGAGGAGGGGCTTCATTTTCCTCCTCATAAGTGCTATAGAAGTAAGGGGTCTCCGCCTCAAACTCTCCAGCGCAGGTATCCACCATCTTATATACGGGGAGAATGCTCCATTCATGGCGGAGGTTACGCACCTGTTCAGGGAGCCTATCGGCCAGAGTGGCAATCCCGTCATCAGAGAAGCCCAACCTTTTTCCTTCCCGCAAAATCTCCGGAGTTAAGGGTTCGGAAAGAAACCTTTGCTCCATATCCACGATGCTCATCATGCGGTGGATGAACCAGGGATCGATTCCTGTCTTCAGGGATAGGCTCACAACCTGTGCCCCACGCCTCAGGGCGGCCATGATCGCCCACAATCGGAAATCGCTGGGATACAGGGGATAGGAGGAGATATCTTCCCCCCAGGCTTTATCCTCCCACAGTAATGGCCTTCTTCCTATCTCCAGGGAGCGCACTGCCTTCTGCAGGGCTGCCTCAAAGCACCTGTCGATGGCCATTACCTCTCCGGTAGCCTTCATCTGACTTCCGATGACCCGATCTCCCAGGGGGAACTTATCGAAGGGGAAGCGAGGGACCTTCACCACGCAATAATCCAGGGCAGGCTCGAAAGCGGCAGTGGTCTTCCCCGTTACCTGGTTTCCTATCTCATCCAACCTTTTCCCCACGGCGATCTTAGTGGCCACCCTGGCTATAGGATAGCCGGTGGCCTTGCTGGCCAGGGCAGAGCTCCGGCTAACACGCGGGTTAACCTCGATAACATAGTAGCTTTCAGCATGATCTTTTTTAGCTGCCCAGGGAGAAAGAGCAAACTGAATGTTGCATCCCCCCTCTACCCCCAGGGCACGGATGATGTTTATGCTCGCTGACCTCAACATCTGATACTCTTTGTCGGTGAGGGTTTGGCTGGGGGCTACCACAATGCTATCCCCGGTATGGACTCCCATAGGGTCAAAGTTCTCCATGTTGCATACTATGATGCAATTATCCGCCCCATCCCGGATGACTTCATATTCTATCTCTTTCCATCCCAGAAGGCTTTCCTCCAGGAGAACCTCCCGGGTTAAAGAGGAGGAGAGGCCAACCCTCACCATTTCCCGAAGTTCCAATGGGTTTTGGGCCATTCCCCCTCCACTTCCTCCCAGGGTGTAGGAGGGGCGGATGATGAGGGGAAATCCGATATCGAGTGCCTTCGCCTCTGCCTCCTCCACTGAATATACTATAGCGCTGCGGGGTACTGGCTCTCTAATGCTCAGAAGGAGGTTTTTAAACTGGGAACGCTCCTCAGCCATCTTTATGGTCTCAAGAGATGTGCCCAGAAGCCTCACGCCGTATTTATCCAGGATGCCTATCTCAGCAAGCTCCACCGCCAGATTTAACCCTGTCTGACCCCCCAGGGTGGGCAGGATGCCATCGGGCTTCTCCTTCTGGATGATGCGGGTCAGGACATCTGGAGTTAGGGGCTCGATGTAGACGATATCGGCAATTCCCTCATCGGTCATGATGGTAGCGGGATTGGAGTTTACCAGGACGGAGGTTATCCCTTCCTCCCTCAGGGCCCTGAGGGCCTGAGTCCCGGCATAATCAAACTCTGCTGCCTGACCGATAGTGATAGGGCCTGAACCGATAACCAGAATTTTGCTTAGCTCAGACATTTTCGATGTTTTGGTCTTCAAACTTCCTCTTAATGAGGTTAAATATATCGTCCATGAGTTTAGTGTGGCTTTCCAACTTTCTATATATCTGCTCAGCTACCTCCTCTATATAAGCATGTGAGGTCAGATTTCTATCATCTGCCATTTCAAGACAGGTTATGGTTTGCTCCTCGCCTATAAACCCAGCACTTAAAGCCTCTCTGAAACATGACTTTGGTGAGTTAGAGATAATACCCTCGCCTTCCCTCAAGTATTCTCTCAGAAGCTTCCAGAATGCCTCAAAGGTGTATTCAAATCTCTGAATGGTAGCATCTCTCACTATTACTGAATAAGGTTGCTCTAGTATCTCCCGAAGCTGGGCTAAAGCCTTATTGGTTTCCTTTATTCGTCTTTCTAACCTTTCCAAATTATTATCCCTTCCCTCAGTGCTTTCTGAGTAAACCCCTCAGATGTCTCCGAGAGGTCAACTACATCTATCTTATAGGGTATATTTGAGTTCTCCATCCTTTCCCTCAGCAAAGTGAGCCTATCTTTGTTCATCGTGCCTTTGGGAAGTATTCCTATATCTATATCCGAGGTTTTGAGGTAATCCTCTCTCGCCCTGGAGCCAAATAAGACTACCACAACTTCTTCCCCTGCAAATATATCCTTCACCATATTTCTGAGCAATTCCAAAGCACTTTCATATATGAAAGTTTTCGATTTCATAGCTCGACATCCTGAGGAGACAGATACTCCCAGCCTATGGACTGGAGATAATCCATCATCCTATCCTTGACATCTGCCCTTTCAGTTATGAGCCGCAATTTCTAACCCCTCTCAAAGAGTTCCCTTATGACTTCTTCCTTTCCCCGCTAAAACCTTGTCTTTCACTATATGCAGTCTTATGATGTGTGGTCTCTCCACATCCTCAAAGTGGCATTCCACAGCGTCTCTAATTGCGCTCTTCAATTCCTCCAAGTTTTCAGCCTGAGTATAAATAGAGTAGCCGAGAGCTCTAGCTTCATACATCGAGCCGATTTCTGTTTGCTTAAGGCTGTCTTTATTCACCATAATGCTGCTCAATGTATCTGTTAACTTCTCTAAGAAACTTCTCAGCATTTGTAATCGTTTCTTCAGCGTCTTCCTTACCTAAGTCAACAAACTCACGACAGTCACCCATCTGACGGAGATCGAAGGCTTTATGAATTGCCTTGCTCATTTCTGTGGGAAATTTACCCGACTTAACAAGATACTGATCAAAAAGAGTGATAACCCCACTATGTTTTGCAGAACCCCTCCCCATATCTATCAGCAGAGCAAGAACAGAGTAAAACATCCCATAATAGGCGCGATTGATGATACCCCTTATGCTGCCACCTTGATTGAGGAGTAGACGAGCATCGGCAAGGGATTCTTCTGCCTGTTGCAGGCGATAGAGAATAAGCCCTCTCTTCTCCTCGCTCATACCCCTATGCCCTCTTTAATTACAGCCTGAAAGAAGGGAGAAAATCGTAATGAGCCTGTCTCAATCTCTTTCTTCTCCACAATGACTGGAGAGATTACTTTTCCACTTTCGAAACTAACCTCCCAGAATATATCCAAGATCATGTCCCGTATGTTGCGGTTAAGATTTGGAACGATGATGCAAATATCTATATCAGAGCCTGCCGTCGCATTCCCCCTTACTGTAGAACCAAAGAGGATTATCTTCGCATCTTCAGTAGTAGTAGTTACTCTCTGCTTAAATTTCTGGATTAGCAAAAGATTGTATTCGTCAATTTTTCTCTTTTTCATAGTCCATCTTTCACTTTATGTTTCAAATGTCAGTTTCTTAAGAATCTCATTAAGCTCCTTATCTATCTCCTTCCTCTTCTATTTGCTCAAGCTCAAACGGATATGGAGGCTGTAAGGCTTTTCCATCACCCCTCCACCTCCAGGGAGGGGTCTATGTAAGCTATTTCTCCCCCTACTACGGTCAGCATGACCTTTCCCTTGACTGTCTCTCCTTCCCAGGGAGTGTTCTTACCTTTAGAGGAAAACTCGGCCGGGTTAACCACCCATTCTTTTTGGGGGTCAAATACAGTCACATCGGCGGGAGCACCCACCTTGAGCATTCCCATTCCCGGGGGGAGAGGAGAAGGCAAAAAAAGAGGGGGCTTTTTGCCCCCTTTAAGAATGCTTGCCGGACCCATGGTCAATTTTTCAATCAGAGTTTTGAGCTCTACTTCCTCTTCAGTGAGTTTCAAAAGGGAAGGAAGGGCAGTCTCCAGCCCGCTTATCCCAAAGAAGGCAAGATCAAACTCACAAGCCTTCTCCTCATAGCTTCGAGGAGAGTGATCGGTAGCAATAGCGTCTATAATTCCTTGTTTCAGCCCCTCCACTAGCTTTTCCCTATCTTTTTCTGTCCTTAGAGGTGGGTTTATCTTAGCTTTGGTGTTGTAGTCGGCAATTTTATCTTCAGTGAGTAAAAGGTGATGAGGAGTAACCTCACAGGTGATGTCTATCCCTTCCTCCTTGGCCCTTTGCACTAACTTAAGCGTACCCTGAGTGCTCACATGGGCGATATGAATTCTTCCTCCGGTGAGCTTGGCCAGGGCAATATCCCGAAACACCATTATTTCCTCCGCCTCTGCTGGAGCTCCCTCAAGTCCTAAAATTTTGGCCATTCTTCCCTCGTTCATCGCTGTCCCGTGAGTAAGCTCAATGTCTTCACAATGGTCGATCAGAGGAAGGCTGGTAAGGAGGCTATATTCCAGGGCGTGGCGCATGACCTCTGAGCTTCGTACTGGCCTCCCATCATCACTGAAGGCCACCACCCCTGCTCGGGCCAGGCTCACCATCTCCACTATCCTTTCCCCTCCCTGACCTTGAGTAATGCAGCCTATAGGGAAAACCCTGGCCTTGTTACACTCCCTGGCCCTTTGCTTTACATACTCCACCATTCCGGGGTTATCTATGGGAGGATTGGTGTTAGGCATACAACAGATGGTGGTAAATCCTCCCCTGATGGCGGCCTCTGCTCCGCTAGCGATGGTCTCCTCTTCCTCAAACCCTGGTTCCCTGAGGTGGGAATGAAGGTCGATGAACCCGGGGGTCACCACCATTCCTCCGGCATGTATCCTGGGGTAATCCTCATTCAAGGTTGCTCTTCCCAAAAACCCAACCTTACCCTCCTTGATGACAAGGTCTCCTACCTGGTCTATTTCCTGGGAAGGGTCGACAATCCTTCCTCCTAATATGACCAGATTTTTCATTTTCTTCCTGACATGAGGTAAAGTAATGCCATACGTGTTGCTACACCGTTTACCACCTGCTCGGATACGGCTGAAGAGAGTCCAAAAGCTACATCATGGGATATTTCTACCCCCTCATTTAAGGGGCCGGGGTGCATCACCATCACCTCGGGCTTGGCTAATTTTAACCTTTCTTTATTTAGCTGATAGAGGAAGATGTATTCAGCGAGGGAGGGTAGAAACTGACCCTGGTGTCTCTCCTGCTGTAGTCGCAGCATCACTACCACATCAGCTTCCCTAAGAGCGGTATCCAGATTGAACTCTAGCGATATCCGGGGAAGAAACCTCCATTCCCGAGGGAGCAAGGTGGGTGGTCCACATAGGACGACATTTGCCCCCAGAAGGGAAAGTCCTCGGGCATCGGAATGGGCTACGCGTGAGTGGAGTATATCTCCTACAATGACTACTTTAAGACCTCCTATCTTTCCCTTTCTCTCCCTTATGGTGTAAAGGTCAAGAAGGGCCTGGGTGGGGTGGGCATGGCAGCCATCCCCGGCATTTATTATGTTCATGTGTGAGCTTTGAGCCGCCAGATGGGGCGCTCCAGAGCAGGGATGGCGTATGACGACAATATCTACCCCCATCATCTCTAAGTTGTGTATGGTGTGTAGAAAAGATTCCCCTTTACTTACGCTACTCTCGCCTGTCGTAAAGGAGACGGTGTTCGCACTCAACCTTTTGGCGGCTATATCGAAGGAAAGCTTGGTCCGAGTGCTGGGCTCCCAGAACAGCAAGGCTACCACCTTTCCCTGAAGGGTGGGTGCTTTTTTGACCTCCCGTTGCGATATTTCCTTCATGGCGTCAGTGGTTTGGAAGACAAGCTCCATATCCTCGGGGAGAAGATCATCCACATCCAGGAGATATTGCCATCGGTAGGAGATCCTGTTTTCTACCTTCATTCTAAGTGATGATTACTACCTCATCCCTGCCCTCAATCTCTCTGAACCTCACCTCCACTCTTTCATTTTTGGAAGTAGGAAGGTTCTTGCCCACGTAATCAGGGCGGATGGGAAGCTCACGGTGCCCCCGGTCAATTAGCACCATCAGTTGTACCAGGGAGGGGCGGCCAAAATCGACAATGGCATCCAGAGCAGCGCGTATGCTCCTTCCGGTATACAGAACATCATCTGTCAGGATGACCTTCCTGGCGCTAATATCAGTAGGTATATCTGAAGGGTGGAGAGAGGGGAGAGTATCAAGATAAGATAGGTCATCACGGTAAGGCCCGATATCTACCCTTCCCCAGGGTACTTTCTTCTTCTCTAGCTCTTGTATAATCGAGGATAACCTGCGGGCTAAGGGAACGCCCCCCTGGTCAATGCCTATAAATACCAGATTTTCTGCTCCCTCGTTTCTCTCTACTATCTCATGAGCAATACGAAGAAGCACTCTTCTTATATCCTCCTCTCCCATTACTGCTTTTTGCGACATAAAAAAACCTCTTACCATTCTAGGCCAAGAGGTTCACATATTCTTTTGCATTTCACCTTACCAGCCTCCCTGAACTGATTTAAAGGCGAGATTATTATACCACGAAGGGGACGAAATCTCGATTCGGCGAATTCGCTGGTTTCCCAGTTTACTTCACTCCTGATGTATACTAGACGCACTCGGGAATCGTGAATTTTACGATCTTCGATGTGAGGTGTATAAACCCTAAATTCGAAACCCTAAATCCTAAACAATATCTAAACCCAAATGACCAAAACCTTATAGCCGCTGAGTTTTTTATAACTCCCCTTCTTTCCTCTCCTTGTTTTGGATTTTTGATTTCGGTCATTTGAAATTGTTTAGGGATTAGAGATTAGGATTTAGAATTTCTTTGAACTCACGAAATTGGAATACGCTCAGTATAACCCATGTGGTTGGAAAGGTAAGAAGGGTAAGGAGATATTGGGTGGCTTTCACCGCTTTTTAGCCTGTTCAATCCCTCGGTGCAGTAGCCAAGATTCAACCACTCACAATCCCCGCAGATGCAGGATAAATCCTGAACACTAAAACTTTCTTTTATCCTTGCTCTCGCCTCATCGGAGGATAGCCTGGTTTCTGGCTTTAATCCAAGTTTAGCCATCACTTCGAGGTCTTGCTGGTCAACCTTTTGAGACGAACCCTCCCCGCGACAGCACTCGCCGGCTTTGTTGTATGGACAAAAATCACAGATGGCATCGCAGCCAACTACTACCTCCAGGAGGGTGGCAGGATCATAAAATTTCTGGGCTATCCTTTGCATATTATCAACGAATTGCTTGCTATAGCCCCATCCCCGAAAGCCTAATAGACAAAGGAGATGATGAGCTCTAATCCTGATACACCGGTGGATACTTCCTTCGGTCAACCTCACCATTGCAAACTTCCTTAGGCAAGATGGCGCGTGCGATGCCGGCTGCGGCAACTGCCTTAACTATATCCAGGGCAATAAATGGTAGCACTGCCATCTTCATAGTGGCAGTGAACCCGTAGGAGAATAATATAGAAAACCAGGCTGCCCCCAAGCCATAGATGAGAACTACGCCCATCACCATCAGCCCCAGTTGAGGCAGAAATCTTCTGGCGGCTATATGCCTCTCGGTAAGCCACCCTATGAGTGAAGCAGCCAGGATAAATCCCATAAGATATCCCCCTGTACAACCGGTGATAACACCAATGCCACCGCTAAAGCCAGCAAACCAGGGAAGGCCTGAAGCTCCCAGCCCCACATAAAGCCCCTGACTCAGTCCTCCGTACCATTTCCCCAGCAGAACTCCGCTTAGTAGCACGGCAAACACCTGCCCTGTGACGGGCACCGGAGTGAAGGGAAGATAGAACCTTAGCTGAGCCAGGAGTCCAGTAAGGCAAGCCACCATCAAGGCTAGCCCGACCTTCTGTGTTGTGCTCAGGCTATGACGCCAGCTAAATGCCCGATATCGCTGATATTTATACTGGTCAACCCAGGTAGCTACCATAATTCACCTCAGCATTAATTAAATATTGTAAGTATTATAACAGGCATAGGTTAAACTTTGGAGAATAGGATGACCAGAAAAATAGGGCAGAAATTAAGGGAAGTTCAACTTTTTGCCTTATTGTGAGCGAAGTGTTAGAATTGGCGAATGGGTATAGTTTTAGAATCATATGCTGCAAAACCCAGGGGTTTTAAATTGCCCCTTCTCCAGGAAAAGGAGGGAACATAATGGATGTTAAGCAGGTGATGGCTATTCAAGCAGTAAAAAGACTGCTTCCTCTCATCTCCGTGATGCCTGATGAAGGATTGAAAAGGTTATTTAGTTTAGGAACGCGCATTGCTCCTACGGAGTATGCCCGGTATGTATCCCAGTATGCCCAAAAGCTGGTGGAAGATAAGCACCCCACCATTGATTTATTCAAGCGGGGACTGAAACAGATGAACTCTCGCTACCGGGAGAAGCTCGTCATCAACATGGGGGTGAAGCATAGCTGGTATGGGGAGAAAAAAAGAGATGAGGTGAGGAGCAAGGGAATCCATGCTCCCTTTATCTACCTTATATCTCCTACCATGAGGTGCAATCTTAGATGTTTTGGCTGTTACGCCTCCGAGTATGATCCCAAAGATGACCTCCCCCTTCCGGTTATTGACCGTATTTTATCTGAGGGCAAGGAGCTAGGGATTTATATGGTGATCATACTGGGGGGAGAACCCTTCATCCGGGATGACATGTGGCAGATCTACGAAAAGCATGAAGACATAACCTTCATCCCCTTTACCAATGGAACTCTCCTGGATGATAAGAGAGTAGAGAAGATGGGCAAGCTGGGAAACATAATTCCCATGGTGAGTATAGAGGGGTTCGAAAAGGAGACTGATGTCCGGAGGGGAAAGGGAATGTTCTCTCGCATCATGGAGACCATGGACAGGATGAGAGAGGGGGGAGTTCCCTTTGGCTTTTCCACTATGGTGACTTCCCAGAACGTCTATACCGTAGTAAGCGACGAATTCATAGATCTTCTTATCCAAAAGGGGTGTCTTATGGGATGGCACTTCCTGTACATACCGGTAGGTAGAAACCCCGACCCTGACCTTATGCCCACGGCAGAGCAAAGGGAGGTCTTGCTACATGATGGGGCACGCCGCATACGCGCTCAAAAGCCTCTTTTTGTTATTGACTTCTGGAATGATGCCCCCTATGTGGGAGGATGTATCGCGGGGGGCAGACATTTCTTCCACATAAACTCCAAAGGGGATGTAGAGCCCTGTATCTTTGTTCACTTCGCTACAGATAACGTAAAACAGAAGAGTCTTTGTGAAGCTCTATCCTCAGACTACTTTAAGGATATACAATCCCGCCAGCCCTATAGTCCCAACTTTCTCCGTCCCTGCATGATCATCGACCACCCTCAGGTTATAAGAGAAATATATCAAAAATGTCACCCCTATCCTACTTGTGAAGATGCTGAGCTTTTGTTTACTTCACTTTCTGGGGTCTTAGATCAATATTCCTCCTGTGTAGCCTCAATATTTGACCCTATCTGGGAGGAGCAAGAGAAGGAGAAAGCCCAGGTATAGATAGCTCATAAGAAGTGGAGTTTGCCCTAAAACTTGACCTTAGACAGAAGGAAAACCGAAGCCTGCTGGCCATTAATCTGGATCCTGACTCCCGCCTTATGCCTCCTATAGACAGCCTGGATTTTAATAGACGGATAATTGAGGCCACTTCTGATGTAGTCTGTTGCTACAAGCTTAACCTCGCCTTTTATGAGGCCCTGGGGATGGAGGGGCTTTCAGCGCTTAAGAAAACTCTAGAGTACATGCCGGAGGATATACCTGTAATCGGGGATGGTAAGAGAGGGGATATCGAGAATAGCTCTCGTCTTTATGCCCAGGCTCTGTTTGAATTCTGGGGCTTCGACGCTACCACCGTAAACCCGTATCTGGGATTTGATTCCATCTCTCCGTTTATGGATTACTCCCAAAAAGGCGTGTTTGTCCTCTGTCATACTTCAAACCCCGGGGGGGATGATCTCCAATCGTTACCTGTGGGGGATGAGAGGGTTCCCTTATTTGAAGTAGTAGTTCAGAGGGTTGCTTCCTGGAACAGAGAAAATCTGGGTTTGGTGGTAGGGGCTAACCACGCCTCAACATTGAGGAAAGCGAGGGAAATATGCCCTGAAGTCCTCATCCTCGTACCCGGGATCGGTGTCCAGGGGGGAAGGTTAGATGAGGCAGTAAAATATGGGGGAAGAAGGGCGATATACGCTGTAGGGAGAAGAATACTTTATGCCTCCCGTAACTTGGACTTTGCCCTGAGGGCAAGAGAGGAAGCCGAAAGATTGCGCTCGGAGATAAATGAGATCCTATTTGAATCCGGCAAATGAGGGGAGTAAAATAACAGCATGGTAAGGATTAGGCTCAGAAGAATGGGGTCCAAAAACCATCCTCATTACCGTGTGGTGGTAGCTGATTCACGCTCTCCTCGTGATGGAAGATTCATTGAGACTATCGGCCACTATAATCCCCTGACCGGTCAGGTGGTAATTAAAAAGGATAGAGCGACGTACTGGATATCTCAAGGAGCCCGGCCGTCTAAAGTGGTAGATGGATTGCTTTCAAAGGTGGAATGAAAGAGCTGGTGGAATATATTGCCCGAGGAGTGGTGAACCAGCCGGAAGAGGTGGAGGTGGATGAGGTGTTAGACGAAATGGGGATTATCCTTAAGCTCAAAGTTTCCCCTGAGGATAAGGGGAGGATCATCGGAAAGCAAGGTAAGGTAGTGGAAGCAATACGTACCCTTCTCCGGGTGATGGCCATAAGAGAGGAGAAGAAGGTAAGGCTGGAGGTAGTAGACTAGGCCACGTGAGGAAGGATGCGTAATAAGTTGGCCATCTCTATGGCGCTTACGGCAGCATCGAATCCTTTATTGCCCATCTTGGTCCCTGCCCTCTCAATAGCTTCCTCCAGAGTATCCGCGGTTATTATACCGTAGGACACCGGAACCTTTGCCTCCAGTTCTACCTTGGCAATACCTTTGGTCACCTCTGAGGCAAGGTATTCAAAATGGGGAGTTCCCCCCCGGATGATCGCCCCCAGGCAAATGACGGCACTGTATACGCCCGACTCACATAAGCATTTGGCGGCCAGGGGTATCTCGAAGGAGCCCGGAGTCCACACGACATCGATATCTTCATCCCTTACCCCATGGCGGATGAGAGCATCCTGAGCGCCATCCAGAAGCTTTTGGGAGATGAATTCATTGAACCGGGAGATTACCACTCCAAACTTAAGCCCTTCCCCCAACAGCATTCCTTCATATCTCTTGCCCATCATTCCTCCTAATGATCATTACCTATAGCCAACTTATCATACATTCATAAATCTCGTCAACTCGCAAATGTGCGGTGTCCAGGACATCAGATTGTGTAAAAAGTAATCTTGTAACAGGTTAAGCGCTTCACCTGCATCTAGAGCAACTGAGTTCTTATCTTAAGCACTGGTCTTAGCTGGCTGCCTCACAAAAACATCTCCTATTTCCTCTTTACCTCCTATCGGGCAGTAAAAAGCATTCAGCCTCACCACTCTAATTAACCCTTTTAAGCCAACTACATTGATTGCTCTCTTGATATTGTAAGCAAGTACAGACAAACTAGCCTCTGCTCCTACTTTCTCCATCCCCTTTAGCAACATGTAGCCCTGGTTGAATGCTCGTTTTATCGTTCCAAAGGGGTGTTAGTATAGGATTTAGTGTCAATTCTTCCTGCTGGTAGGGTTTGATGAGTCAAGGTATTCTCCACTGTTTTTTCTAATGCCCAATTTGGAGAAGGGTTAAGATGACACTTGACATCTGAGGTAGGCTAGAGGTTTTGAGGGAGAAACCTTCAAGGGGCTAGGACGAAGAGTTGAAAAAAAAATGGTAATAGCTTAGAATAAGGGCCAAGCAAGGGAAGTATCTACGCTGATCCTTTTACGCGGATGCGGGAACTTCACTCCAAGGAAAAAATAAAAGGGAGGAGATCAATGTATATTAAAGAGTATATGAACACTGATGTTATCACTGTAGATGGTGACACCCCGATCCGCGATGCAGAGAAAGTAATGCATGATAGTAAAATCCGTCGGCTGCCCGTGGTGGATAAAGGAAAATTGGTGGGTATAGTAACTAGGGATAAGTTAAGAGAGGTGGCGCCTTCTCCTGCCACTTCGCTTAGCATCTGGGAATTAAATTATTTGCTGGCAAAAATGAACGTAAAAGATGTGATGGAAAAAGAGCTCTTCACTGTTACTCCTGATAGCACGGTGGAGGAAGCTGTCGCTGAAGCACAGAGATGGGGGATTGGGACGCTACTTGTGGTGGACAAAGATAAACAGGATAGGTTGGTAGGCATAGCCACCACTACAGATTTGTATAAGATCACCACTAAAGTCTTGGGATTTGGTCAGCCAGGTGCATGGCTTCATATCTTCGAGTGTTGTCAGGCAGGGTCCGAAGCCGAAGTGATCAACATCATAAATAAGCAAGGGGTGAGAATCCTAGCCATGTTTCATGTCACACCTCCTGGCACCGGGCGGGAGGACTGCATGATTCACCTGGATATCGAAGATGCGAGTCAAATCAGGGGGGAATTAAAGGCTCGAGGCTACGAAGTAGAAGAGAGAAGACATTGAACTGAGCTCATATCCCCCTTCGGCTTTACCATGACATATGTGGCAAGTTTCCATAATCATACCAGGTATTCTGATGGAACCTATGAGGTAGCTGAGCTAGTAGATAGAGCGGTTGAAGTTAATAAAACCCTAAGCTGTGACAGAGGGGCAATGATTAAGGGATTAACCATCGTAGATCATGATTTCTACCCCAATCAGGAGCAGATGGATCTGGATCAAAGATGTGCCGAAAAATACGGTGTTGAACTGATCTTCGGTACCGAGTTGGATACTGACAATGGTGATGTTCACGTGATCGGATATAATATTGATCCCACTAACTTTTTCTTCTTAAGATATTTAATTAAGGAACAGTATAAAAGGCTGGAGGCCTTCGAGATTACCTGCCATAAGCTTAACCGTTTCTTTGAGCTTGAAGGAAAGACAATTGATTTGGATGGGGATGTGGGGCCGAAAACGCTGAAGAAGAATAGTAAAGGGCAATTTACCGGACAAGGTCCATTAAGATGGCATTATTTAAGGCAGGCAATGGTGGAAAAAGGGATGATCCATGACATTAGAGAGGCAGATATTCTTATCGGGCCAGTAGGCCCCTGCTATCACCAAAGGGCAACTATGGATAGCGTCACCGTAGTGGAAAATATTTTGAAGTGGGGTGGTAAGCCAGTTCTTGCTCATCCTCATAAGATCCCTGAGAGATTTAGATGGCGAGTTATCAATTCTCTAATAGAAGCAGGGTTGGCAGGAATCGAGGCCTTTACCTCCTCCTACGCTAAGCCCGAAGAGAGCAATATCTATGCCCGTATAGCGAAGGAAAATAACTTGCTGATTTTAGCCGGCACTGATCTTCATCAGAATATCGACGATATAGGATCATTCCTTTTACCTTATGAGAGGTTTGAGCAACTTAGGAATGGTGATTCACCATCGTAGTTTGCCGTGCTTGCTTTGTCCCCCTGGTGCTAATGTTTACCCAGCGGAACTCTGAAACCAGGAGAGAGAAGAGAGTTTGTTACCCAGCATAGGCCACTGGGCCGGAGATATCCGAAGGGAGTGTGAGCTTATGAAATTGCCCCCCGAATGAATTCGAGGAGATAATTACGAGGCAGAGCGGTATGCTAACCTGCTCAAGTAAACTCTAACCTGATATGTCCAAACAGGGGGGTGCAGTCTAATCCCCTCCTCATAAGTAAATTTTTATTTTAACTTCTGGTTCGGCTAAAATTAGTTGGCGTGGAGAGAATATTTATCGCTGTTGCCTGGCCCTACGCTAACGGTCCCCTGCACCTGGGACACATAGCCGGAGCCTACCTGGCTGCCGACATCTTTGCTCGCTACCACCGCCTTAAGGGCAACGAAGTGCTCATGGTCTCAGGCTCAGACATGCATGGGACCCCCATAACCGTGAGAGCAGAGAGAGAAGGCAAAACGCCGGCCGAGGTAGCCCAAACTTACCATCAGGAGTTCCTGGACTGCTTTAAGAAGTTGGGGATAAGCTTCGACCTTTACACCTCTACTGAGACTCCTAACCACTATGAGGTGGTCAAGGACATCTTCTTGAACTTATATCACAAGGGATACATCTACCCGGCCACCGTTCCTCTCCCCTACTGCCCCACCTGCCACCGCTTTCTTCCCGACCGTTATGTTGAGGGAACGTGCCCTCACTGTCAATTTGATGGCGCGCGCGGAGATCAGTGTGAAAAGTGTGGTCACACCTTAAGTCCCTGGGAACTCAAACATCCTCACTGTATCTTATGTAAAACTACCCCTGAGGAAAAGCTATCGGAGCACTTCTTCCTTCGTCTATCTTCCTTTCAGGACGAGCTTTCAAAATGGGTGGGAGGGCAGGATCACTGGAGGCCCAACGTCCGCCATTTCACCCTGGGCATCATTGAAGGGAGACTTCAGGATAGGGCCATCACCCGCGATATTGGGTGGGGCGTCCCTGTCCCTGTCCCCGGATTTGAGGGAAAGAGGATATATGTCTGGTTTGAGGCAGTGATTGGTTATCTATCCGCGAGCAAAGAGTGGGCCGCTTCCCGTAGCCGGAGGTGGGAGGATTTCTGGCAGGGAGAGGTCAAGAGTTATTATTTTGTGGGAAAGGATAATATCCCCTTTCATACCATCATCTGGCCCGCCATCCTCAAGGGATATGGTGGCTTGAACCTTCCCTACGACGTTCCGGCCAACGAGTATCTAACCCTGGAAGGAAAGCAACTTTCCACTTCCCGAAACTGGGCGGTGTGGGTCCCTGATTTTCTCGCCAGATACAGCCCCGACCAGCTGAGATACGCGCTGGCCACAGATATGCCCCAGACCCACGACACCAACTTTTCCTGGCATCGCTTCCTGCGCTTGAATAACGATGAGCTGGTGGGCATCTACGGAAATTTAGCCCATAGAGTCCTATCACTCATCCACCGGAAGCTATCCGGAGTTGTTCCCGCGCCTTCCGCGATGGATGAAGAAAGCATAAGGCTTATAGATAAAGCTAAGGATACCCTTAAGGTGGTGGATAGAGATTTGTATCACTGCCGTTTTCGGGAAGGAATTAGGCAGGCCATGCTTTTGGCCGGGGAGGCTAATCGTTACCTGGAGAGAGAATCTCCCTGGAAGAATGAGGCTAAGTTGCCCACCTCCATGCATACTTCTCTGTTTGTCCTTTCCATCCTCGCCGTAGCTCTCTTGCCCTTTATGCCCTCAAGTTCAGAAAGGCTCCACCACCTTCTGGGGGGAGAGGGAAAGCCAGAAAGATGGGAAGTTATTCCTCCCCGCGTGGGAGCAACATTACCTCCCCCCCAAGCTCTGTTTACTAAGCTAGAAGAGGGGATAGTCGATGAGGAGAAAGGAAGGCTTAATAGTGTTTACACCATCCATCTATGAACCGGTAGAGGAAGAGCTGGCCAGGGTAGAGGAAGGGATAAGAAGGACAGCCGATGTGTCTGGAGAGTTGTCCCATCTTCTGGACTATGTACTCGGCTCCTCGGGAAAAAGGATACGCCCCCTGATGGTTTTGCTGGGAGGTCGCTTATACGACTACGATCCGGAGAGGCTTATCCCCGCAGCATTGGCCACCGAGCTCCTGCACACCGCTACCCTGGTGCACGATGATGTGGTGGATAAGTCATACCTCCGCCGGGGAAAGCCTACCGTAAACCAGCGCTTTAGGAATGATACTGCCCTCATCCTGGGGGATTACATCCTGGCGGCAGCCGGCTACTCCATAGCCACCATAAGCTCAAGGGGTATAAGCAAAGCACGGGAAAGGAGCGCGGTGCGCTACCTTACCCGGGCAGCCATGGACATATGCCAGAGTGAGTTGGAAGAAACCCTGAATGCCTTCAGCGTTCATCAAAACAGAAGGACCTACTACCGCCAGATCAGGGGTAAGACTGCCTCCCTGTTTGCCGCCGCCATAAGGATAGGGGCCACTCTGGGGAATGCCCCCCGCTCGCATATCTCGGCCCTGGAAAACTATGGACTAAATTTGGGAATGGGGTTTCAGATTGTGGATGATATTTTAGATTTTACCTCGGATGAAAAGAAACTGGGAAAGCCTCCTGCCCAGGATTTGCGACAGGGAAAAGTTACCCTGCCCGTGCTGGTGTTAGTGGAACGGAAGAAAGCCCACTTACTGCTCAGGGAAGCCTTCGCCACCAAGGATGAAGAGAAGTTAAAGCAGATCTTTGCCCTGGCCCATGATGAATCCATAATCAAGAAATGTTATGAGATTGCTCTTCGTTTCTGCCTTAAGGCCAAGGAGAGCCTTCCCTCACTTCCCCCCAGCCCTGCCCTAAGGTCTCTTAAGGAGCTTGCTGACTGCGTGGCTCATCCCTGAACAGATTGACTGGGGTGGGGCTCAACACTTTTTCCAGTTCTTCACCCTCCAGCGTCTCCCTGGATATAAGCTCATGGGCAATATTGTCCAACCTCTCCTTATTTTCCAGGAGAATCTGCCGGGCTCTATTAAGTGCAGTGGTTATAAGGCGGTGAACCTCGCTGTCTATCTCCTCGGCTGTCTTGTCGCTATAGTTCTTTTCCTCGGCTATTTCCTTGCCCAAAAACACCAGCTCCTCCCGCTTTCCGAAGGAACGAGGGCCGAGCTCACCCATGCCATACTGAGTTATCATCTTTCGGGCCAGCCCCGTAGCGTTCTCAATGTCATTACTTGAACCGGTAGTTACATCCTGGAACACCATCTCCTCGGCAACATAGCCCCCCAGGTCCACACAGAGCATGTCCTCAAATTGGGAGCGAGTCCAAAAATATCTATCCTCGGTGGGAAGAAGCCGGGTGTATCCCCCCATCATCCCCCGGTTCACGATAGATATCTTATGCACCGGATCGGCGTGGGGGAGCATTTTGGCGGTCAGGGCATGGCCCGCCTCATGGTAGGCAGTTATCTCCTTTTCCTTGGGGATCATGAGTCTGCTCTTTTTGGGTCCCGCCACTACCCGGTCTATGGCCTCCTCTAGCTCCTCCATCCCGATAACCTTCTTATCCCTTCTGGCCGTCAGGATGGCCGCCTCATTCATCAGGTTAGCCAGGTCCGCCCCTGTAAACCCCATGGTCTCCTTAGCAATAACCTCCAGGTTCACATCTTCCCCCAGCGGTTTTCCTCGAGCGTGAACCTCCAGTATAGCTCTTCTGCCCTGGATGTCGGGGCGATCCAGGATCACCTGGCGGTCAAACCTTCCTGGACGGAGAAGGGCAGGATCCAGTATATCCGGGCGGTTGGTAGCGGCCATAACGATGATGCCAGTGCCGGTATCAAATCCATCCATCTCCACCAGTATCTGGTTTAGGGTTTGCTCCCTCTCATCATGTCCTCCACCGATGCCCGCCCCCCGGTGCCTTCCCACAGCATCAATCTCATCTATGAATACAATGCTGGGGGCAAACCTTTTGGCTTGCTCAAAAAGGTCTCTCACCCTGGAGGCGCCTACACCCACAAACATCTCCACAAACTCGCTCCCGGAGATGGAGAAAAAGGGGGTTAATGCCTCCCCCGCCACCGCCTTAGCCACCAACGTCTTGCCTGTACCGGGAGGGCCCACCAGCAATATTCCGTGGGGCGTTTTAGCCCCCAAACTCAGAAACTTTTGGGGTTGCTTCAAGAACTCCACTATCTCCTGAAGGTCTTGCTTTACCTCATCTACCCCCGCCACATCAGCAAAGGTGATGTTGGGTCTATCACCAGTGATGAGCCTGGCCTTGCTGCGGGAGAAATTGAACGCCTGACTGGCTCCCCCCTGCGCCCCCCGCATGAAGAAGATGAATAGTCCCACCAAGAAAAGTATGGGAAGTATAGAGACAATCATTCTTCCCCAGTCAAGCCCGGTATCTGTTTTCACCTCCAGATTCAACCTGCCCATGGCGATTCCTTCCTGCTCCAGGTAGGACCGAAGCTCCAGAGTGCTGCCCTGAAAGTGGGACTTCAAAAGCTCCTCACCATAGGGAGACATAAGCACCAGCAAATCGCCCTTCTGCACCAGCGTGGCTCCTGGGTTATACTCTACCTTATTTACCATCTCGCTCAGCGTTCCCGAAGGCACGGAGGGAGAGCGATTGACCAAAGATATAAGCAGTAGCACTACGGATACGCCGATAAGAAGATAAATGAAAGTTCGTGAAATCTTCATTTCCTATCCTTAAGACAATTATACCTCAGAAAGGGGTGAAAGACGGAGTTTAATTCAGGTACCAGTCCTCACTTACCTGGATAGAGCACTTCTCTCTGCCCCCAAAGCGGGAATACCAGGGAGTCCCCAGGGAGGCTGCTTCCTTGAGCCTGGCCATCCTCTCGGAAACGGTGGTCTGAAAAAAGTCTATCCTCTCCTTTCGGTCGGGTAGGCGAGCGGCTTCTTGCCATACAGCCCTCCCCCCTAAAAAGCCTGATGCTCCTTGCGAGCAGGCAATCTCCACCTGTTTAAGGAAGATAGGAAAGTTTACTCCACCGCTCAGTACTACCCAGGGTACGCGGGAAGAACTATCAAGCCTACGGCAAAGCTCTGTAGCCTTCTCCTTATCCTCCGGATCACCAGGAAACTCTATCTTGAGAACATCAATGGGCAAGGAGCTCACGGTTTGAGCGATATGGATGATGAGCTCCGGTTTAAGCCTGGCATAATCTTCCTCTCCATTAAGCGAATAGCTCACTGGCTCTACCAAGAAGGGAATATCCCACCTCTTGGCCTCCTCGGCCAGCGTCCTTACCGTGTCAAGCTGGGAGGAAGCGGAGGGTTGATCAGGACGGAAGTAGAGTAAAAGCTTGGCTGCGCTGGCTCCCATCTTTTTTACCTTCTCCATTCCAAAATTGGGCAAAAGATTGGTAATGCGATCATCAGAGCTTCCAGCATAGCCAGTCTCCTCCAGGCTCACCAGAAGGCCGCGATCAGGGGGAAGAACCCCCTTGGCCAAAGCCTGCGGAGCACCATATACCGGGTCGAGGAGAATAGCACTTGTATAGGGGGCAATAACTTCACACAGGTCCAATTTAAAATCCACCATTTCTTGATAGCTCACATTATCGGGGTACTCCGGCTTTAGCATCTTCTTCAAGGAACCACGGTGATCAAGGGCGCACATGGCGAATATGCCCTGGCAGCTTAGCTGATCCATTCCTCTTGCTTTACCCAGGGATAGCCTTTCCATTTCTTGCTATGTAGCCAGCAAAGGCAGCAGTCTTAGCAGATAGTCATCCAGAGGCTTCACCTTACGCCAGGTATCCTCCAGGGGGGTATAGGCTATCTCTCCCTTCACCTCTCCTACCATACACCCCGTCTGGTCTGAAATCAGGGCCTCCACTGCCGCCACCCCCAGCTTAGACCCCAGTATTCTGTCCCTGGCGGTGGGTGAGCCTCCTCTTTGCACGTGACCCAGAACACATATTCGGTACTCTATCCCCAACCTTTCCCAAACCTGCTGGGCGATGCGAAATACTCCCCCCACCTCATCTCCCTCAGCCACCACGATGATGCTGGACTTCTTACCCCGCTTTATATCCTGGTTTATCCGGCGGCAAACTTTCTCTATCATTGTCTTCGTCTCAGGTATGAGAACCGATTCTGCCCCCCCACTTACTCCTACCTCTAGAGCGATAAAACCCCGGTTCTTGCCCATGACCTCAATGAAGAATGGACGCTGCAGTGATTCAGCAGTGTCCCTGATGCGATCTATGGACTCTAAAGCAGTGTTCACCGCAGTATCAAACCCAATACTGAAATCAGTACCATAGACATCGTTGTCTATGGTGGCGGGAATGCCCACCACCTTCACGCCACTTCTATCGGAAAGCTCCCGGGCCCCCCGGAAGGTGCCATCACCCCCCAGGGTTATCAGGCCCTCAATGCCTTCCTTATGCAAGACCTCAATAGCCTTTTCCATACCCGCTTCAGTCTTCATCTCCTCACATCTGGCGGTCCCCAGTATGGTGCCTCCCCGTTGAATGATGTTGGCTGCCGACCTCAGATTAAGGCTCCGAAGATCCGCATCGAGAAGTCCACGATAGCCTTGCATGATACCCGTTACTTCCAGATGGTGATGGATGGCCGACCTTATAACTGCCCGAAGACACGCATTCATACCCGGGGCATCCCCACCGCTGGTCAGGACGGCTATCCGACGCATCTAGTACTTCTCCGTAGCTATAACCGATATATGATAGTCTTTGATTTTGTGATCTGACTTGAAGTTCAGACTGAAGCGACGAGTATCCCCCGGCTTGAAGTTATCAAACGTGGTGGTCCACTCTGCCTTTCTTACATCTACCACCCTACCTCTTTCACCATAGAAGGTGACTATCACCTGAGCATCCCGGGCTCCTCTATCATCATTATTTACCACCTCTCCTTGTATCAGTGTGACTCCGGGACTGCGAATTGTGCCCTCCGCTTCACTTTCCCCCACCTCAAAGTTAAAGGGAATTTCCTGAGTCGCTCTATGCCCCACATCAACCATAATTATTTGCGGTAGTTTATCGGTCTTGAGCACGAAGGGGCTTTTATCTCCTGGTCCAAGGCAGAAAGCATAACTGAAGGTCTCCTCTTCACCCAGCTTATTTTCCCCCCCATCCCACATGTTTACCCTGACCCATCTTGGCTCAATGGTTTGATATGAATCATTTTCTATTTCCCCCAGGATATACAGTAGATCATCCTTCCCTATCCAGCCAGAGACATTCATTGGTTTTACCTCGCCTGAAGCACCGACCACTTCAAGGTTGACCTCAGACAGGTAAGGGGAGACGGTGGTAATAGAAACTTCCTTTTCCTCTTTCTCCGGAGGGTTTATCATTACCATTATAATGTTCAGGAAGAAAAAGATGCCCATCACGATGAACATTATCTTGAACATTCTCTTAAAATCCATCATTGCTCCTCTATGCTTAAGTTCTTGAGGCTTTCCCCCAGGCTGGCATATATTCTCCCTTTCCTCCGAGGGGGGAGAGTTACCCTGTTCAACTCTTCAAAGTCCTTCTTTGAGAATTGACTCACCATTATTCCCTCTACCCCCGCCTTCCATAGCACCTTCAACTCGGGGGTGGGGGGGAGGGAGGGCAGAAAGAGAACAAGGGGCTTTTGAACCAAGGCGGAAAAGCGCTCTATGTCGGCCAAGTGAGAGAGGTTCCAGGGGGCCTCACCCATCTTCAGGGCTATCCCCTCAACAGGGAGAAGGTTTGAGGACCACATGAAGCTCGAAGATAGGTCAGGACTTAGAAGCATAATCTTCCCTGTCTCATCCTCAGCCACCACCATGTTCGTCTCCGGCCCTACGATGATAAAATCTCCCCCCTCCTCTCTTACCTTGTTCACCTCCTCTTCTGAGGGAAGTAAAATACCCCAGGGGATTTCGGGAGGGGGGGAGGGCATAAATCCACAAGGAAAGACTATCCCATCCACACATTTTTCTATCTCCCTTGCCTTCTTGTCTTCGGTGCAGAGGGCAATGACTACCATCCTCTGCGCCTGGAGCTGGGAAGACCTGAACCCTAACGAAGGGGATTGATCGTAGATTTGATGTAGTCTCTGTATAAGCTTACTCATACCATAACTCTTAAGCCAGCGATCGGACTCGAACCGATGACCGGCGGTTTACGAAACCGCTGCTCTGCCGCTGAGCTACGCTGGCGGGTTCCACATATTCCCATTATATCTGATGAGGCAGGTTCTGACCAACGGTTCAAGCCAAATCTTCAATTATAGTCAACTGCTTTTGGCACCACGGACAATGAAAATCTATTTTCAGAATAATGACATAAGTGCAGTTACTTTTGCAAGATATTATAGTTTAATTATGGTTAGAATTTGTGCGGAGGCCAAAAGAAGCCGACATAAAGGAGGCCGGATGTCGCTAAGATATTGGACAAGCCCAATAGGGACTGTTGTTCTGCTCCTGGGGATTACACTTAGTTCATTCACTGGCTATGGAGAGACTATAAGTGCATGTCAAGAAACCACGGAAGAGGGCACTCCGGGCGGGCAAACGGGTTACACTGTTGATGAGGATGTTGATTTTACGGGTGTTGATGGTGTCACCATTGATGGCAGACTATATGTTCCAGATCCGAAAGAAAGCTTGCATACAGGGGTAGTCACTTACCATGGATTTGGCGGCTCAAAGGACGATCTATCCTGGATAGCTGAGAGCCTGGCTGAAAAGGGTTGTGTTGTCTTGACTTATGACCACAGGGGCCATGGGGGCTCTGGTGGTGACTTTGATTGGGGAAAATTGGTAAAAGATGCTAAAACAGCTATTATTTCATTACTCGATGAGTGCCCTGACATTGACCGCATTGTCGTCATCGGACACAGTGTGGGCGGCATGATAGCGATGAGGGTAGCTGCCGGCGACTCTGAAATTTCTACCACAGTTTCTCTTTCAACGCCAGAGAGTTTGACAGAGAGTTTGAACTCTATAATTTCATACCAATTTAAAAAATTAGTGGACTATATCAAAGATCTCCCCCTGACAGCAGCAACGTCCTCCAGGAGCTATCCAGTTAAGGAGAAGCCTTTAGCCGGAAATCTTCACCGAGACTGTTATAAAGACCTTTCTAAGTTCTATCTGGAATCCTGCAGTCCTCGTTATCGTCCTATGTATTACCTTGCCGAAGTTGGTAAAATCCTTTTCCTGCAAGGCACCGCTGATCACACAGCAAACCCAGAAGGTGCTCTAAAGATGTATGAAAAGGCTGCTGGGCCTAAAGCTTTAATATTCATCGAGAACGCAGGGCACACCTTAACTGAAACCTTAAATGAAGGGGAACTTGAACAAATTTCGGAATGCATATATGGTTGGATTGAAGATTGTTCACCCGGAAAAAACCTTAATGGATAACCGCACCATCTATACTGAGCGTATTCCAAATTTGTGAGTTCAAAGAAATTCTAAATCCTAATCTCTAATCCCCAAACAATTTCAAATGACCGAAATTAAAAACCCAAAACAAGGAGAGGAAGGAAGGGGAGTTATAAAAAAACTCAGCGGCTATAAGGCCCTGGTCATTTGGATTTAGGATTTAGGATTTATACACCTCACATCGAAGATCGTAAAATTCACGATTCTCGAGTGCATCCAGTATAGCATACCCCAAAAGTGTGTTGAGTATAATCTAAGGTTTATAATTTTAGTGAAGGCCTTAGGCCTGAAGTAGGCGGAAATAAAGGAGGGATGATGTACGAATGCCCCATATGCCATAAAACCTTTCTAAATATGGAGGAGTTCCAACGCCACATGGCCTCCCACATATGGGAGAAGATAACTTCAGAAAGCGAGCAGGAAAAGAAGGTAGTAGAAAGATCGGGAAAGATAAGCCTCCTCAACATTCAGGCAACCACGGCAGTCCACCTTGCCTCCATCTTCCTAAGTGGAAAGGATGTTTCCTCTGAGGAGGTGTGGAAGACATACCGGTTTTTTTGGGATAATCTGCGCCAGCTTTTAGGCCTGGAGATGGAAGAGCTGGCTAACCAGATAGAAAAATACCTCAAGGATAAGTACGGAGGAGGTTCATAGATGGAGGTGGCAATAGGCAGGACCAAACTGTCCTTGATCCCGGGTGATATTACCAAGCAGTGCACTGAGGCCATTGTTAACGCGGCTAACTCTGGCCTTATGGGGGGTGGAGGAGTGGATGGGGCCATTCACCGGGCAGGAGGGCCGGCCATCCTGGAGGAGTGCAGAAGGATAAGAGCGGATAAAGGGCCCTTGCCCACGGGCAAAGCGGTCATCACCACCGGAGGAAAGCTACCCGCAAGCTATGTGATACATACGGTTGGCCCTATCTGGCATGGTGGGATGCATGGGGAAGCCGAGCTTCTGGTTAGTGCCTACAGGGAGAGCCTGAAACTGGCAGCAGACAGGGGCATAAAAACTATCTCCTTCCCCTCCATAAGTACCGGGGCCTACGGCTACCCCGTGGAGGAGGCTGCCGCGGTGGCCCTAAAAACGGTGGTGGAGTTTCTCCAGGAAGACACTTCTTTACAGGAAGTAACCTTCGTCCTGTTTGATACCTCAACCTATGAAGTGTATACCCAGGTCCTGAAAGACCTAATTCAGGACCGCTGATGCTGCTTATATTTCTCCTGGTAGCCCTCCCCTTCCTGATATTATCCTTCATTGAGCTTACTGCCAGCGCTTTCAGAAGAATTGGCTTCAGCCGCTGGCACTCCCTGCTTATAATTTTGGGCAGCCTTTTGGGGAGCATGATCGACATCCCCATACCCTTCGTGGATATTGATTCTGTGGGTATCGCGGTGAACATTGGCGGGTGCCTCATTCCGGTTATCGTAAGCTTAGATTTAATGATACGAGGGAGAACAGAAATACTGGGGGCAATAGGGGGAGTGATCATTGTATCCTTTCTTATGTACCTCCTGGCAGAACCCGTCCCCGGGGCAGGGATTACCCTCCCCATTTATATTCCACCTCTGGTTTCAGGAGCTTGTGGCCTTATTCTGGCTCGCAGTCGCTACCACGCTCCTAGCATTGCTTACATCAGTGGCACCCTGGGGACTTTCACCGGGGCAGATATATTTCACCTCGTTCAGGGCGACATTGTAGAGGAGCTAACTCTGGGCTACCGCTATGAGCCTCCTCCTCTCCTGTCTATCGGAGGAGCTGGTGTTTTCGACGGCATATTCTTGAGTGGGATTCTGGCTGTCCTTTTGGCCTCGCTGGCTGCCCGCTTTCTACTGCCCAAGCAAGATCATTCTTGACAGCCCTAAGATAGAAGGAATATTCTTTACTCAGATTGAGAAAGTCTAAAAGGAGGAACGCCAGATGTTCAAGACGAAGGCAACAGAGATTCTGGGAATAGAGCATCCCATAATCTGTGGGGGGATGATGTGGGTCTCAGAGGCAAACCTGGTGGCTGCGGTATCTGAGGCCGGGGGAATGGGTATCTTGGCCTCCATGATGTTTCCCCAAAAGGAAAAGCTTCGGGAAGAGATAAGAAAGGTAAAAAGCCAGACTCAAAAGCCATTCGGGCTAAACATCAACCTATTTCCTGCTCTGAGACCTCCCAACAATGCTGAGCTTATCGATGTGGCCATCGAGGAGGGAGTCCGAGCAATAGAAACCTCGGGAAGGAGCCCTGAGGAATATGTAAAGCAGATAAAGGATGGAGGGGTGAAGCTGATCCACAAGTGTGCCAGGGTCAGGGATGCTCAAACTGCGGAGAGGCTGGGGGTGGACATTGTAGTCATTGTAGGCTTTGAATGTGGTGGAGCTCCTCCTATGGATGACATCACCACTGTCATTCAAGTCCCTCTTGCCGTGGATGCGGTGAACATACCGGTACTTGCTGGAGGGGGGGTAGGGGACGGGAGGGGTTTTCTGGCCGCGTTGAGCCTGGGAGCCTCCGGGGTGGTCATGGGTACCAGATTTATGGCTACCAAGGAGTGCCAGATTCACCCCAATGTCAAACAGGCCCTAACACAGGCTCAAGCGACAGATACCGTCCCTGTGTTGCGTTCTCTAAAGTCCATGGAAAGAGTCCTTAAAAATGATCTCTCTCTCCGGGTGGTGGAGATGGAGAATAAGGGCACCACGCTTGCCGAACTCATACCCCTCATCACGGGGGAGAAAAGTCTATCTGCCTGGGAAAGCGGTGATGTAGATAAAGGGCTTATAGGCTGTGGTCAAGTGATAGGGCTCATCTCCGAGGTAAAAAGCGTGCGCGAGGTGATTGATGGGATCGTGGGAGAGGCAAGGTCCATCCTGGAACATCTTTGCACTCTCACCAGGTAGGTATCCAAAAACTTTAACCGATTTATAGCTACCCAGGGCTGGCCCATATCAAGCTAGAGGGGAAAGCCTGGGGAAAATGTTGACATCATAGATAAAATTCTGATACTCTGAATGCAAAGGGGTCGCTTGGATCGCTCGTGACCGAGACGGCGTTGGGTTTGGTAGGTAGAAACCTCTCCACAGAAGGTGTGGAGAGGTTTTTTTATTTTTACGGTGATGTATAACACCATAACCGATGTAGCTGGGATCAAGGTAGGTCACTATACTGACCTCGTAGCCGCTACCGGCTGCACCGTGGTCCTGTGTGAGAAGGGGGCTACCGCGGGGGTGGAGGTGCGGGGAGGAGCTCCCGGCGCCAGGGAGACGGACCCCTTGGGCCTTTTGAGCTTAAACCAGATTGCACATGCCGTCCTCATCACCGGAGGTAGCGCCTTTGGGCTGGAGGCTGCCTATGGGGTGATGCGGTACCTGGAGGAAAGGGGGTATGGAGTAGATATGGGGGTAGCTCGCGTTCCCATTGTCCCCGGAGCGGTTATATTCGACCTGGGTATTGGTAATCCTGGGGTAAGGCCGGGAGCCGAACAGGGATACAAGGCCTGCCTTTCTGCCACCAGTGGGGAGGTGGTGGAGGGTAGTGTGGGCGCAGGAACCGGGGCTATTGTGGGCAAGGCCCTGGGGAGGGAAAGGGGGGTGAAGGGAGGAGTAGGAGCAGCCAGCGAAAAGGTGGCGGGGGAGGTGGTGGTAGGGGTTATCGTAGTGGTCAATGCCTTTGGAGAGGTTATAAACCCGGGCAGCGGAGAGATCATCGCTGGACCTAGATATGAAGGCAGGTTTGTAAACACTCTGGAAGTATTGCGGAGGTTCAGCGGTAAGGTTAAGCCCCACCCCAGCAATACCACCATCGGTGTGGTGGCTACCAACGCGCATTTAAATAGACGAGAGGTGGTAAAGCTCTCCCAGATGGCTCAGGATGGCATTGCCCGGGCCATACATCCCTCTCATATGATGATCGACGGTGACGTGGTCTTCTCCCTCTCCTACGGTGAGGAGGAAGCAGATATAAACCTTCTGGGGGGAATAGCCTGTGAACTCATGTCGCGCGCCATTCTCCGGGCGGTAGATAAAGCGGAAGGAATATGCGGAATACCATCAGCCAAGGATGTAAGAGATGGTGCCTGATATAGGGTTTATTGGCGCAGGGAAGGTAGGAGAAGCCCTGGCCTCGAAACTATCTGAGAAGGGATATGAAGTGGTGGCAGTGGCCAGCCGTAGCTTCTCCTCAGCCGAGCGCCTGGCAGCCAACATTTCCTCTTGCCGGCCTTACTCCACTCCTCAGGAGGTGGCAGATGTGGCTACTCTGGTGTTTATCACCACCCCCGATGATGCCGTATCTTCAGTACAAGAGGGCATAGATTGGCATCCTGGGCAGTGGGTGGTTCACACCAGCGGCGCCCTTCCAGTGAGTGTACTGGAAAGAGCCAGGTCGAGGGGGGGGCTTACGGGGGGCTTCCACCCTTTACAGACCTTTGCTGATGCCACCGGGGAGAGCCTGAGCGGGTCTACTTTCGCCCTGGAAGGGGAGGACCCTCTGCTTTCTTCTCTTAAGGAGATAGCCCTGGCCCTGGGAGGAAGCTATGTAGTAGTCTCATCTGAGGATAGAGCTCTGTATCACATTAGCGGAGTTTTAGCCTCCAATTATGTAGTAACTTTGATGGGACTGGCCGATGAGATATGGCGCAGGCTCGGTCTATCCGCCAGTGGAGTAGATTCTCTACTTCCTCTAATGAGAGGGACGGTGGAAAACCTGGCCCGTATCGGCCTTCCTGATGCCCTCACCGGACCCATCGCTCGGGGGGATGCAGGAACAATCCAAAAACATCTTCAGGCACTTAAGGTAAGGATGCCTGAGCTCACTTCTATCTATAGTGAACTGGGACTTAACACCATCCCCATCTCCTTAGAGAAAGGGGTAATAGATGAAGCCAAAGCTCAAGAATTAGAGAAAATTTTGGGAGGATAAAAATGAGAAGGATGCTAAAGAGTAAGATTCACCGAGCCACCGTGACCGGAGCCAACGTTGATTATGAGGGAAGCATTACCATCGATGGGATGCTTATGGAGAGGGCGGACATCCTTCCTTACGAGGAAGTGCAGGTACTGGATATCGATAATGGAGCCAGGCTTGCTACCTATGCTATCCAGGGGGAGAAAGGATCAGGAATTATTGAGATCAACGGCGCTGCCGCTCATCTCATCTTCCCCGGGGATAGGGTTATCATTCTCTCCTATGAGCTTGTTTCCTCCCCCATGGCAGTGGAAGTCAGCCCCGAAATAATCCATGTAAACTCCCACAACGAACTCGAGGAGATAAAATGCGGGTCAGTATAAATGACATCCAGGGGATGAAGGAAAAGGGGAAGAAGATACCTATGCTCACTGCCTATGATTATGCCACCGCTAAGGCGGTGGATGAGGCTGGCGTCCCCTTAATCCTGGTGGGGGATAGTTTGGGAATGGTTATCCTGGGGTATGAATCTACTACTCCGGTAACCATAGAAGAGATGCTGCATCACACTAGAGCAGTAGTGCGAGGAAGTAATAGAGCCCTCATCATAGGGGACATGCCGTTTATGACCTACTACCATACTGACTTAGCCCTGGAAAATGCTGCCCGGTTTATTCAGGAGGGAGAAGCGCAGGCGGTGAAGGTTGAAGGTGGGGAGAGGGTGGCAGATATTGTGAGGAAGATCGTGGAGTGGGGAATTCCGGTCATGGGACATATCGGGCTTACCCCTCAGTCAATCCTGGCCCTGGGAGGATATAAGGTTCAAGGAAAAACCCCCGACACCGCCAAGAAGCTTCTTAACGATGCCCGGGCACTGGAAGAGGCAGGGGTCTTCTCCATAGTGCTGGAGGTGGTTCCCGGCCCCCTGGCTCATCTCATAACCCAGAGGCTTACTGTCCCCACCATCGGGATAGGGGCAGGATCATTCTGCGATGGCCAGGTTCAGGTGATAAGCGATATCCTGGGGCTGTTTCCTGATTTCGTTCCCAAGCATGCCAGGCAATATGCCAATATCCTGGAAGTAATGAAAAATGCCATTAAGTCATATATCTCTGAGGTAAGTCAAGGAACTTTCCCCACCCCAAGTCAGAGCTTCCCTCTGGATGAAGAAATCCTCTCTGGCCTCTAAATGAAGGTTGTCTCCACTATACAGGAGCTTGAGAGGGAAAGGAAGATGCTCTCATCTCCGGTGGGATTTGTCCCCACCATGGGCTTTCTTCACGAAGGACATCTATCCCTGGTGAGGGGGGCAGGGAAGGAAAGCAAATCCGTGGTAGTTAGCATCTTCGTTAACCCCACTCAATTTGGCCCGGAGGAAGACCTTGCCTCTTATCCTCGAGATGTAGAGCGTGACCTTAAGCTCCTGGAGAATGAAGGCGTAAACTTAGTGTTTACGCCTTCGGCGGAAGAGATATATCCTCCGGGATACTGCACCTGGGTAGAGGTGGAGGGAATAACCCACATTTTAGAAGGAGCCTCCCGTCAGGGGCATTTCCGGGGAGTGGCCACCGTGGTATTGAAACTATTAAACATTGTACAGCCAGACCGAACCTACTTCGGACAAAAAGATGCTCAACAGGCAGTGGTGATCCAGAGGATGGTCTCTGACCTCAACCTGGATACCGAAATTGTTGTCCTTCCTACACTTCGGGAGCCTGATGGCCTGGCCATGTCCAGCCGAAATATATACCTTTCTCCCCCTGAGAGGAAGGTAGCTCTTTGCATTTTTGATTCGTTGAGGCTAGCCCGGGAGCTTTACCAGGGCGGTGAGAGAAGCACAGAGATTATATGTCATAAGATGACTGACCTTATGTTAAGCCAACCTCAGGTTAAGCTTGATTATGTAGGAATCGTCCACCCCCAGACTCTTAAGAAGATGGTAGAAGTAAAGCCGGGAGCTTTGGTCCTGGTGGCAGCGTGGGTAGGAAAGGTCAGGTTAATCGATAATATCCTTATTTAAGCTTGCTTTTCTTGACATCTTTCAGCCAAGAAGGCTAGACTAAGATGTGGTTTTGCTCATAAGATAAGGGTGTAGTTGTCCTTTAGTCACGGGGAGTATTCTATCTACAAAAAGGAGGATGTATCGTGAGGATTACCTTAAGCGTGATCAAGGCAGACGTGGGGGGTTATGTGGGACACTCCAGCTCCCATCCCCAGGTTCTGGAGAAGGCCCGGGAATGCCTTAACCAGGCCCAGGAGAGGGGGGTGCTTTCGGACTTCCATGTGACCAATTGTGGTGATGACCTTCAGCTTATCATGACCCATACCAAAGGCGAAGAGAACGCCGATATTCATAAGCTTGCCTGGGATACTTTCGTTGAATGTACGGAGGTGGCAAAATCGCTCAAGCTGCATGGTGCAGGTCAGGACCTTCTTTCCGATGCCTTTTCTGGAAACGTTAAAGGAATGGGTCCGGGGGTAGCAGAGATGGAGTTTGAGGAAAGAGAAGCCGAAACCATCATCATATTCATGGCCGACAAGACTTCATCAGGAGCCTGGAACCTACCGCTATATAAGATGTTTGCTGATCCTTTTAATACCATAGGGTTGGTCATTGCCTCTAACATGCACGGCGGGTTTTCCTTTGAGGTTCAGGATGTTAAGGAACACCAGAAGATTACCTTTCTGGCCCCTGAGGAGATTTATGATATGCTGATCTTTCTGGGAGCTCCAGGAAGGTATGCAGTAAAGACCGTCCACCACCGGGAGACCGGCGAGATTGCGGCTACGTCTTCTACTCAGCGCTTGAGCATGATGGCGGGAAGATATGTAGGAAAGGATGACCCAGTATGTGTCGTACGCGCCCAGGGACAATTTCCGGCGGTAGGGGAAATATTGGAGCCGTTTACCCTGCCTCAGATGGTGGAGGGATGGATGCGAGGGTCACATCATGGTCCTCTGATGCCCACCTCTGTGGCTCAGGCCAATCCTTCACGGTTCGATGGTCCCCCCAGGGCAATCTCTCTGGGGTTTCAGTTGAGCAGGGGAAAGCTTATCGGACCCCGGGATATGTTCGATGACCCTGCCTTCGATGAGGCAAGGAAGGAAGCCAATAAGATAGCGGATTACCTGCGCCGTCACGGACCCTTTGAACCTCACCGTCTTCCTCTGGAAGATATGGAGTATACCACCATGCCTCAGGTGATGAAGAGGGTGAAGGAGAGATTCTTGCCCCTTGAGGACTAAGCTTCTTCTGGGCACTCTGAACCAAGGAAAGATAAGGGAATATAGCCTTCTCCTGGCTGATCTTCCTTTCGTTCTCGTTACTCCCCAAGATGAAGGGCTAGATATCCAGGTTGAGGAGAAGGGGAAAACGATGGAGGAGAATGCTCTCCTTAAGGCGCGTGCCTATTCTGCGGAGAGCCATCTTCCCACTTTAGCTGAAGATTCTGGCCTGGAGGTGGAAGCTCTACATGGTGAGCCAGGAATATTCTCCGCTCGCTATGGAAACTCGGATGAGGAGAGGATATCCCGCATTTTACATAGATTAAAGGGTATACCCTGGGAGGAAAGAAAGGCCTGCTTCAGATGTGTCATCGCATTGACTCTCCCTTCCAGGAAGATAGAGATCTGCCAGGGAGAATGTCAGGGGTTGATCGCATTTAGTCCTCAGGGAAATGATGGGTTTGGCTATGATCCCATCTTCTATCTTCCCGAGATGGGGGCGACCATGGCTGAGCTCACCCTGGAGGAAAAGAACGCTTTAAGCCACCGTGGTAGGGCAGCCCGCAAGGCCATACCGATAATCAGGCACTTGGTCAGCATCAACACCCTTGCTATCTGAGCTAGAACTGCCTCTGAGTAGGGGTGATTTTACACTTTAACTCTTCAAGTTCTGAGTCTGTTGCGCAAACTTGCTGGTAATGATTTCACTGGCAAGCTCCAACTAACATCAGAAGGATAATCTGGTTAATTTCGTGGCAATTTCTTCATTATAGGCTTTAACGATATACTTCTTGCATCCGCTATCCTGTACATGCTGGTGATATAAAAGCATGGAGGGTATATATGGGTGGACTTGGGGCACGCCTGTTATGGAATATCTTGAGCAAGTTGTGTGTTGCACAAATCAGTCGCCATTCATTCCGTGCTGCTTCAAAGCCACGCTGCATAGGTGTGCCACAATCACGCACAGCTTTGATCTGACCAAACACTGGCTCAAC
>DFBE01000025.1:36763-37061 GCA_002367275.1 Dehalococcoidia bacterium UBA3088
GTTAGTAGCTTCCGTTCCATCCGATCACGCACTGATAGTTGCTTAGGTATCCTACCTCTTGGTGCTCCCTGCTCACGCATTGCCTTCCTTTGTTTCCAGTCCTTGGTTGTTGCTACTAAAAACTCAGGATCTGTGGATAACAGATTTACTATATTGTCTTCACTCGAGGTTCCATCAATAGGTGTGTAAAAGTCAGGCAACAGCAAGTACCTCTTCCTGCTTAGTTTCGGCTTCTTCAGTTCTTTCCTGGAAGCCAAAGCGCGAGTAGACCTGCATCAGCTTCTCCGGGGCACCCAAC
>DFBE01000047.1:0-3705 GCA_002367275.1 Dehalococcoidia bacterium UBA3088
CTGACCTAGCTGTGCTAATATTAGCATCCTGAACCTGCTTCGATTTAGTTTGTTTCAATCGTCTCCTTATCTCACTAATGTGGCTATCTCCTCATAAATCTGGGTAAAGGTAAAGCCCTTCAAGCTAGCGGCACCGGAGGGACAAGCTGCGGCGCAAGCTCCACATCCATGGCACAAAGCCTCGTTTACTACTGCGATTCCTCTTGCCTCGTCAAAGGTAATGGCAGAATATGGGCAGACAGAAATACAGGTCTTGCATCCGGAGCAAAAGGTTTCGGATATTTCTGAAGTTCTTACCTCCAGTTCTAGTTTCCTGCCCGGAACCAGGGATGAGAGTATCTTCCCTGCTGCTGCCTCTGATTGAACTATCGATTCAGAAATATTTTGTGGTCCTTGGGCGCAGCCGACCACAAATACCCCACTTACAGAAGAGTCCACCGGAGCTAGTAATTGATGCTCTCTAGCAAGAAATCCTTCATCGTCTAAGGGGATGCCAAGTAGTTGAGCGAGTTTGTTAGTGTCGCTACTAGGTTCCATCGCCGAGACGAGGATTACCATATCTGTGGCGGACTCGCCTTCCTGGCCCCTCTCAGTCTCATATTTGACAGCCATCCCCTTTCCATTCTGGGCAACTTTAGTTTTTCCCGCGCGAACAAACTCAATCCCTAATCCCTTTGTTTCTTCATAGAACTTCTGGTAGGACTTTCCCGGGATGCAAAGGTCTGAGTAGAAGTGAGATACCTTTACCTCAGGAAGCTGGGATTTCAACATCCTGGCAAACTTAAATGAATAAAGGCAACATACCCTGGAGCAATAGCCCTTCTCTTCCCGCCCCACACAATGTATGATAGCCACAGATTTCGGAGGCTTGCCATTCTTGAGAAGGACCTTCCCGCCGGTGGCTCCGCCAGGAATATTCATAGCCTCAAATTCCATGCTTGTGCAGACATCGTCAAGTTCCCCATATCCGTATTGAGAAAGCCCTGCAGGGTCCAATAAGTCAAAGCCAGTAGCTAATACCACCGCTCCAACACTCAGATTCAGTTCTTCGTTTTCTGCTTTCTTTATCACCCTGGCTTCGAAATTGCCAAAGAACCCCAAAATTTGCTCAACCTCAGTGTCCGTAAGCACTTCGATGTTTTCATTTCCCTGTAGCTTCTTTAGCTCCTGTTCTATCAACGCAGAGCCAGATTCCATATTGGTAAATAGCTTATCAAACCCCTTTACCTTGCCTCCCAGGTAAGAAGTCTTCTCAGCCAGGTATACCTTCCTGTCTGGGGAAGCAAGCAACTGGCTGGCTTTAATTCCCGCAATACCTCCGCCGACTACCAGCACATCAGGACAAACATCCATCTCCTTCTTCTCCAGAGGATTGTGATAGCGAACTCTAGCGATGGCAGCTTTTATCTGTCTTATCGCCTTTTCTGTGGCTTCTTCCTTGTCCAGCGTGACCCAGGCGCACTGCTCCCTGATATTAATCATCTGGAACAGGTAGGGGTTGAGACCTGCCGCTTCACATATGTTCATGAAGGTGAGTTCATGTTGCTTGGGAGAGCAAGCCGCAACCACTAAATGGGTAAGCCCATGCTCTTGAATGCTTTGTTTTAGGAATTCCTTTCCGTCCTCAGAACATAGTAACCGATATTTCTCAACAAGTTCGACATCACGAAGTGGAGAAACCGTTTCAATTACTCTGTCAATATCCACATTATCGGCTATGTTAGTGCCACATTCACACACATACACACCTATTTTTTTTGCCATTTCATAACCCCTATCTTGACAATGAGAGTATTCTCCCCACTGCTGCTTCTGCCTGGGCTACCGTATCTGGAATATCTTTGGGACCTTGGATACATCCAGCGACAAATATGCCATCTTTCAATGTGCCCACAGAGGAATCAAGGTCTGGTTTCTCCTCAGTGAAAAATCCACCATCACCTTGCGGAATACTTAGCATCTCAGCCAGTTTGTCTGAGTCAGCTTCTGGCTCAAGCGCCGGTGCCAGGATTAGCATGTCCACGTTGAGAGTATTCTCTTTGCTATCTTCAGTTTTATATTTGATAGCCAGCTCTTTTCCTTGCTCTGCCACTTCGTTTACCCTGGCGCGAATAAAATCAACACCGCTTTCCCGCACCTCCTCATAAAACCTCTGATAGGTTCTACCTGGAATACATAAGTCGGAGTAGAACTGGGTTATCTTCACTTCGGGCAGCTTTTTCTTCAAGAAGTGTGCCAGTTTAATAGAAGACATGCAGCATACTGAAGAGCAATAGCCCTTTTCTTCCCGCCCCACACAATGGATAATGGCTACCGACTTGGGTGTTTCGCCATCTCGGAGGACAATCTGCCCCTGAGTAGGCCCATTAGAGGCACATATTCTTTCGATCTCTATGTCAGAATATACATTGCTGAATTTCCTATACCCATAGCGATTGGTTTTGCTCAGGTCGAGCGATTTAAATCCAGTAGCTACCAGGATAGCTCCCACTTTAAGTTCGAGTTCCTCATCCTGTTGGGTGTAATCAATAGCCTCGAACATACAGGCTTCCTGGCAAAGTTGGCAATCCTCCCCTTTGAAACGCAGACAATTTTCGGTATCAATAGCAGGGACGTTGGGTAGAGCGCCAGCACAGGGAATGTATATTGCCTTTCTCTTGCTGAACCCTTGTTCAAATTCATTGTCTATCTCTACCGGACAGGGCTCAAAACAGGCACTACATCCAATGCAGTTCTCCAGGTCAACATACCTCGCCTTTTTCTTTACTTTCACCGTAAAATCACCCGCAGAACCTTGCACCGCCTGAACCTGGCTAAGAGTTAGCAGCTCAATGTTTTCATTTTGTAGTAGTTCCTGTTGCTTTGGTGCTATCATACAGGTGGCACATTCCATATTTGGAAAGACTTCTTCAAACTTTATTACGTTACCGCCGAAGTATGAAGCCTTCTCCACGAGATATACTTTCCTGCCTGAATTGGCTAGAAGCAAACTTGCCTCGATACCGGCAATACCAGCTCCGATCACCAACACCGGGGTGCTATGTTCATTATTTTTCACCTTGCCCCCCCATTTATAGTAAAGCCTTCTTCAAGGGACTCGGCCCCATTTGCTTTATTCGTCCGGCAAATTGATCGGTTACCTCGCTAAATCTTTGCCCCTCTGAGGCTGAGACCCAGGCGAGCATAAGCCTTTCTGGTTCTAGCCCTAACGTCTCTATAGTTTTTTCTAAGAGGGCAAATCTTCGCCGAGCATAGTAATTTCCCTCTCGATAGTGACAATCGCCAGGGTGACATCCGGCAACCAGCACTCCGTCAGCCCCTCGAAAATAGGCAGTGGCAATAAGAACTGGCTCCACTCTACCCGAGCACATTACCTTGATAACAGAAAGGGATGCAGGAACTTTTTGCTTTGTTGCTCCAGCAAGGTCAGCGCCGGCATAGGAACACCAATTACACAAGAATCCAACTATTCGGGGCGTAAACTCTTCTTGCATTAATTATCCCAAACTAAAATTGTATCTGTGCCTTGAACTTTCCCCCTCCTTCATCCATGCAGAAGAGCAGCGTCTTCTTTGTCTTGGTACACCATGCTTCAACATCTTTAGGGAAGGAAGGACAATCGGCCAAGACTTCCACGGTGTCACCGGCGGGAATCTCCTTAGCCATTGCCGCTAATTTTAGTACCGGCTGCGGGCATTTAAGTCC
>DFBE01000047.1:3788-13285 GCA_002367275.1 Dehalococcoidia bacterium UBA3088
TCCTCTCTCATGTCCTCGGCCTTAAGATCCTTAGCCGTTAAAGCCAACTCACAGAGCATAACTTTACCGCCTAGAACACACAACCCATCGTACAGTTCTACGATGTCTGGCATCCCTTTAATCTTCTTGTCCCTTATTTTCTCCAACTCTCCTTTTACCATAAGGGGTGAGCCACCTGGGCTGAAGAACAAAGTTACGTCATGCCCGCAGGCTGCAGCCGCCGATCCTAAAATCATAGTCGGGAAGGCATTACCGGGTTCAGAGCCATTTACTGTAATCGCTACTTGAGCCATATTATACCCCTTTCCCTTTTATATTTTGCATTCCAACCTCCGCACTTATCGATTTTAAGTCTCATCTTCCNNCCTACTATTTGTTGCCGCCTAATATCATCAGCACCGCTGGCAGGTTCCCTATGCAACCCATGATGCACGCTGGCCCGGCAGGCTCCATTATAACAGGACACACAGCCCCACATAATTCAGTGATATCTGCCCAAGCCAGATCGCCGAAGAGATTGGGAATGGAGCTGGGAATCTCGCTGAACATCACCAGGAGGGATGGCAGGCTGTTGCAGAGGCCGGTGACCATGCTGGAGGTCGCGTCCATGCAGCCCACGTCCGTTAGCCCTGGAACCACCGGGTTGGCAACCTCGGTTATCTCATTCGCCCCTGTCCCACAGCCTCCGGAGGCAGGGTTGTAAGGGAAGCCCATGCTGCTTCCGACCGGGCAGGCCAGCGAATTAAAGTGCATGACCACGTTGTACATTTCCGTTTGGCCCTCTCCTACGGTCGAGTATACTTTGCTGGCTATCGAGTTCCACCAGGTTACGCCGTCAAGGGTCTCCCAGTAGGCGGTGTAATCTACCTTGTAGTCGGATACGCTCACCCCAAACAAGGGGCCGAGCATGACGTTCATCATGGAGAAGCAGGCCATCCCCGCCGCCAATATGGCGTCTCTGGGGTCGATTATGCCCGGCGTGTCGAAGGCGTAGTGCTCCACTGCGCCGCCGCCGGCTATAGTAGTGGCCCTGTTATCCCCGGTCAAAACGGCCCTCACGCCCAGTATGCCTCCCAGTTTCTCTGAGCTCCAAACCGGAGGGGCTATGAACGTCTTCTCAAAATCGATCCTCTCTCTGAGCTCCTCTATTATGAGGTCGGCGCTGCCCTCGCTCTCTGTCTCTATCTCATAGGTGACGTACATGGGTAATCCCGGTCTACCATCTCTGAACTTGAGGCCCCCGGTGGCCTCTATCACCACATTCCCAAGCTCTATGCCCAGGTCTTCCGCTATCTCCTGCACCTTGAGCGCGACGAAGGGCGCGAACCCCATCACCATTGCATCGCCCGGGCAGTAGCTGGGCTGCTCGCCTCCAAGGTAGGGCATGTCTATCACGCCCTCAGCGCCCGTCTCATGCGAATAGAAGCTCATCTTCAGCGGATAGACCTGGTCCTTCAACCACGTCATGGTCACGGTTCTGGCCTCCCCGCCGTACTGGTGCGGAGTAGTCTTATACTTCTGCCCCCACTCGAAAATGGCCCCGAGAATGTTGTGCACCTCGAAGCCGTAACCGGCCAAGATGTCGGCTGCGAAGGCGGCCGTGATGCCAGTTTTGCAGTACACCAGTATGGGCTTGCTCTTATCCAGCTTGTGAACCTGATCTTCGATCTTATCCACGGGCATGTTGATTGCTCCCTCTATATGCGCCAGCCTGTACTCCTCGGGGCTTCTGACGTCCAGGAACAGGTACTTTCCGCTCTGCAGCATGCCGTACGCTTCATCCACGGTAACGTCCGCCTGCCCTCCAGCGGCCATGACCCTCGGCAGGATCTCCTGGAAGGGCACGGCCAACATAGTTAGTACAAGCACTCCGGTTAGTATTACCCTTTTCACCATTTGTCGCTTCACCTCCTTATTAATTTTTCAACTTTACGAGTTGGCTCCGACGATAACCTCCTGTAGCACATTTATTTGGGGGATATTGGAATCGTGAGACACCGGCAAGGTCAGCACCAGCGTAAGAACACCAGTTACAGCAGAACCCTATTATCCTTGGCTCAAAATCACTCATTGTTGCTTAATATCGGCCCGTTTCTAGCGCTTAAGGAGCGAAAAACTTCTATGCATGGACTTTCTCGCACTGCCATCTTCAGTCGCTCTCGGTCAAGGGTGGCCAGTTTGTTGCCTTCAAGGGCGCTTCTAATAAGCTGGGTGAGACATCCATAGGATTTCCCCACGCCTTCCTCGTCCATTGAGTAGAAAACCCACAGACCTTCCCGCCTTGCCTTTAGAAGACCAGCATCGTGAAGAGTGGCTAGCCCTCGGGAAGCACGAGTCTGAGATACTGTCATCGCTTGTACTACTTCACAAACAGAGCACTCTCGCTCTAAGAGCAGATTCATAATCCTGAGCCTTGTCTCGTTTGAGAGAGCTTTAAATGCTCTTAATATGTTCTGCATGTGAATAGATGTTAACATATATGCGCATCTAAGCATATAACTAACTCTACACCTAAAAAGCGTCCTTGCCAAATAGTCTACCGGTGAAGGTGTCTGTAACAATTTGGTCGGTGGATAGGTGCTCATATCATGTCATTGCGAAGGGGCGAAGTCCCGAGGCAATCTCGGCTAGAGGAGGGAAATCTCCCTCACCCTGACCCTCTCCCACATGCATAGTCCTCACCTCCAATCATTTCCACATATAGGCGCGCCACAAAAACTTGGAACATTGTACAGGATGTCACCCCCACTGTCAATCTTTTAAACTTCATCTTCTACAGGCTGTCTAAAAACTAAGCAACCCAGCTTCGACCATGGAAATGGCCACCCTTGGAAATTCCCCTTTCTAGGACTTTTTGAGCAGCCTGTCTACCTCTATAATACTCCATTTTGGCAATAGACCGAATCTAATAGTACTCCATTTTGACAACTTGTCAAGTCCGCAAATGGAAGCGGTCTGTAACAATTTGGTCGGTGGATAGGTGCCCCCTATTACGTCATTGTGAAGGGGCGAAGTCCCGAGACGATCTCGGCTAGAGGAGGGAAATCTTCCTCACCCTGACCCTCTCCCAGAGGGAGAGGGAAAGCAATAATGAGATTGTATTCGCGGAGTTCATCCTGAGCTGACAGAAGACGAAGGGCGCGAATGACAGAAAGACTTTTCAGGGTTCACCGACAAAAATGATACAGTAACACACATCCACTTTCGCTTGCATGCTGTGTGCTTTATTGCTACAATTATGGCCAGCGAGAGTTACGGGGTTAAATAGTCAGACTGGAAGCTAGTTCGAAAGTTCTACCTGTTGTAATTTTATCTCCGCCGGGGGTGAGGGGGGGGTGGGATGGCCCCCGGGAAACGTGATAACTAAATTAAGTCTGATGATGGGCAAGGAGCTAAAAAGGTGAGAGTAGATCTACCTCCGGTTAAGGAGAGGACTGATTTTATACATAAGGTAAACGAGATAAGTGGTCAGAATCTCCTGCTTTGCTATCAGTGCGGCAAGTGTTCCTCAGGATGCCCTATGGCTCCCTACCAGGATTACTTTCTCCCCAACCAGATAACCAGGTTAGTTCAACTGGGAATGGAGGAGGAGCTTGCGCACACCAAAGCTATATGGATGTGTACTTCCTGCCGCAACTGTAAGGTTCATTGCCCCCGGGGGGTTGACCTTTATGCCATAATAGTAGCCTTGAGGGTGCTGGCCAGGAGGGAAAGGGACAGGAAGGAAGGAAGCATCTATCCTGAGGCTACTAACATCAGGATTTAAGCCAGAACCTAAAACTCAAGATCTTCTTCCACCGGCCCTACACAGGCCAGGCTCATCTGGTCGAGGTCAAGGATACGCTGGGCCATTCGTTTTATATCTTGAGGTAAAACAAGATTAACTTGAGCCATGATGTCGGGAGGGGTTAAAACTTCCCCCAGCAGGAGCTCCTGTTGGGCAAGAAAAATAGCCATGCTCTGGGTATCTTCCAGTTGCAGCGCGAGTCTTCCTTTATACTTTTCCTGAGCCTGGGACAATTCTTCTACCTGAACTCCATCTTTCAGTTTTTCCAGTTCATCCTTGATAGCAGATATAGCTCCTTTGGCAGAAGTAGGGCTCACCCCAGCGTAGATTACCAGGGAGCCGGTATCCACAAAGTAATCCACCGAGCTTCGGATATCATAAGCCAACCCCTTATCTTCCCTTATACTCTGGAAGAGATGGGAACTCATCCCTTCCCCCAGGATAGTGTTCATAAGGTTGAGGGCAAACCTATCCTCATCCTTTAAGGAAATGCCCGGAAATCCCAGGCAGATGTGGGCTTGTTCTATATCTCTCTTTTCCACCTTAACTTTTCCGCCCTCGCTTAAGTCTGCCGAAAGGAAAAATGAGGAATATCCGTCACCCCACTTTCCCGAGCATGCTTTCTTTACTTCATCCACAGTCCCTTGTGGTATATTTCCGGCTATACCTATAACAATGTTGCTCTGGAGATAATGGCGGGAGAAAAAGGAGACAATCTGCTCTCGTGAAAGGGAGGATATTACCTCCTTTTTTCCAATGATCTCTCTTCCTAGGGGATGGTGGGGGAAGAGAAGATTGTCCATAAGCTCGCTTACCCTTTCCCGGGGATTATCCAGCATCATGTTGGTTTCCTCAATGATCACTCCCCGTTCCTTGTCCACATCCTCCCGGCTAAACAAGGGATCTCCGACGATGTCTGACATCACATCCAGGGCTACAGCGAAATGTTTTGAGGCTACCTTGCACCAGTAGCAGGTAAGCTCCTTGTCCGTTCCTCCATTAAGGATACCCCCTACGCCCTCAATGGCCCGAGAGATGTCCAGAGCGTGAGGCCTTTTATGCGTTCCCTTAAAACAGAGGTGTTCTATGAAGTGAGATATGCCCCCTTCCTCATCCCCCTCATATCGAGAACCAACGCCGACGAAGATGGCTACACACACCGAAGTTGCCTGGGGTATATCCTGGGTAACGATACGAAGCCCGGAGGGCAGAATAGTTTTAACAAACACCTGAGGATTTTATAAACAAAAGGATGGAGAAAGTCAACTCCAAGCAATAGAATAAAGCATGGCGAAGATTATCGGTATTGATCTGGCTGGTTCCCCACGTCGAGAGACGGGCTTTTGCGTTCTGGAGGAGGATAGAATAAGAACAAAGGTTCTTAAAGAGGATGAAGAGATCATCGGTAGCACGGTGGAAGAAAAACCAGAGCTTACGGCCATAGATGCTCCCTTAAGCCTCCCTAAAGGCCGGTGTTGCCTCAGGGATGATTGCCCTTGCCGGGGAAGAGGACACTTGAGAAATTGTGATAGAGATTTAATTAAGCTTAAAATAAGATTTTTCCCCTTAACCCTGGGACCGATGCGAAGCTTAACTCAAAGAGGGATGATGATGAAAAAGGTCTTAGAGCAAAGGGGACTTACGGTAGTTGAGGTCTACCCTGGAGGAGCTCAAGATATATGGGGGATTCCTCGAAAGCAAAAAGGGGTTAAGCTTTTAAGGTATAATCTTAAACAGATGGGGGTGGTAGGGATAGAGGAAAAGTCTACTCACCACGAGCTGGATGCGGTGACCTGTGCCCTGGTGGGGAAGTTGTACCTTGATGGAAACTTTATTCTGTTAGGAGATCCGGAGGAAGGACAAATCGTCATGCCCAGGGGAAATGTCTTCTGAAGTCCATTCCTACGAGATAGGACCCATCCGCCCACCATCAGAGGGTCAGGACCTTTCTCTTTTGCTTCGGGTAACCAGAAACTGTCCCTGGAATAAATGTGAATTCTGCCCGGTATATAAGGGCAGTACTTTTGAGTACCGTAGCGTCTCAGAAGTAAAGGAGGATATAGATAAGGCATGCCTGGTCAAAGAAGAAATAAAGGAGACTTCCTGGAAGCTGGGGTATGGAGGGAGGGTGAACTCGGCGGTGATACAGACCATCGTTCAGTCAAACCATGCCTATGAGGGGGACATCAGGGCGAAAGAAAGCTTGATAAACATGGCCAACTTCATGCTCGCCGGGGAGCGAACAGCCTTCCTCCAGGATGCTAACACCCTCATCATGCGCACTCCGGAGCTTTTAGAAGTGATAACATATCTCAGACAAAGCTTCCCCCAGATTCAGAGGATCACCAGTTATGCCCGGTCAAAGACCTGCCAGAAGAAGTCTTTATCTGAACTTTCCGAGCTCAGGGAGGCGGGGCTTTCCCGGCTACACGTCGGTCTGGAGTCAGGGTGCGATGAAGTCCTCGCGGAGGTGAAAAAGGGAGTTCAGGCAGAGGAGCACATTCAAGGGGGAAGAAAGGTAGTGGAGGCAGGGATATCTCTCTCCGAGTATGTGATGCCAGGGTTGGGGGGGAGGAGGTGGACGGAAAAGCACGCCCTGGAGACAGCCAGAGTGTTAAACTTGATAAACCCCGACTATATAAGACTTCGATCGCTCATAATTTCTCCTTTCATTCTTCTCTACCAGAGGTTTAACGCCGGGGAATTTGAGGAGCTCTCTGAGGATGAGATAGTGGAGGAGATAGGCCTTTTTCTGGAAAACCTCGATTGTTCTTCTTACCTTACGAGTGACCACATAGCTAACCTTCTTCCCGAAATTGAGGGGCAGCTTCCTTCTGATAAGAAGCGAATGCTGGATATAATATCCCACTACCGATCCCTATCTGTCAAGGAAAGGCTTAAGTTCAGGCTAGAAAGGAGGCTTCGCTCCTACCTTTCTATCCTCAACCTGGATGGGAAGCTCAGGGAGAAGGTAGATGAGGCGTTGAATAGTGTTGAACAAGGATCAGAAGAGGCAGAAAAGAAGGTGGACGAAGTTATACACGCCCTCAGGCATCCTTTCGTATAGGTCTTTTTCTCCAGGTCCAGATAAAGCTTAAGGTAAAATTCCACACAAATCCCACCACGATCCCCAATAGCATGGCGATGAGATAGGGGATGGAGGTGAGGGAGATGATCAGGGAGTACACTCCATAGGTTATGCCTGCCCCGGCGGCCATGGTCAGATTGAACTTTGCCAGACGCCTAAGCCAACTCCCTTCCCTTCTATCGGAAAAAGTCCATAAATCATTCAACATAAAATTAGTAATAATAGAGGCCTCTATGCTGGGAATGGGAGAGATGTATTCGGAGAGACCCACGGTATCTGTAAGCAGGAATAAAAGCCCCTCATTCACCCCAATCCCGCTTATCCCCACCAGGCCAAACTTTATGGCCTTTCTCCATAAGTCTTCGCTCAAGGCCAGGGCAACTACCTGCCTTAAGTAATCTATCTCCTCCTTGAGACTGATCTTGCTCTTTCCTCGTTCCCGCTTGGTGAAGGTGTAAGGAACTTCGGCTACTCCCTGAACTTTGCTTCTGGCCAGAACCTCCAGAAGGATCTTATAGCCTCGAGGCTCAAGGTTTATACCCTCCACTATCTTCTTTCGGAACAGGAAAAAACCGGATAAGGGATCTTTTACCTTTCTTAAGGAAGGAAGGGAAAGATGGGCGATGAGGGTGGCCCCTTTGGATATAATCTTTCGGCTGGCTGCCCAATCCTCTACCCCTCCCCCCGCGACATATCTTGAGGCGATAGCTACATCAGCCCCTTTATCTATCTCGGCTAGAAGCTGGGGTATCATCTCCGGGGGGTGCTGCAGGTCAGCATCTATTACTCCCAGAGCTTCACCCTGTGCCTCTTCAAAGCCGCGCACCACTGCTGAAGCCAGACCCCTCTCCTTACGCTCGATGAGTCTTAAAGGATAGGTGGAGGATAGTCTTTTGACCTCCTCGGCAGTGCCATCAGGGGAGCCATCATCCACGATGATAAGCTCGTAGTCTATACTGGATAGGGAGTGGTGAACCCTCTCCACCAGGGGGAGGATGTTCTCTTTCTCGTTATAGGTGGGCACAATGAGAGAAAGTTGCATTAACCTAATTTTAAACTATTGCTGAAAAAAAACTATAATTAAAGCAGTATGTCTAGGGATTACTATCAGGTGTTGGGGGTATCCTGCCAGGCAGATGAGAAAGACATACGGTGTGCCTTTCGGAGATTGGCCCTAAAATACCATCCGGATAAGAACTCGGCTAACGCTTCTTCAGATAGTTTTAAGCGGATAAATGAAGCCTATCAGGCCCTCATAGATCCTCAAAAGAGAGATCAGTATGACCGTGAGAGGATAAAAAAGGGGACTATCTCCTCGGGATGGGGGTCGCTGTTTGATTCCTTCTTCGGCGGTGTTAGTAGTGAGAAGGGTGTCGACCTGGAAAAGAGTATCACCATCTCTTTAAAGGAGGCCTACTTTGGGGCTCAAAGAGAGGTGGAGGTGATGCGGGCTGAGGAATGCCCTGCTTGTGGTGGAACAGGGTGTGAGCCAGGGGCGATATCTGAAGTATGTCCTGATTGCCAGGGAGTGGGTAGGATTAAGCAGGTCAAAAGGGAGGTCTTTGGTTCATTCGTGAGCTCGACCACCTGCAAGGTGTGCCAGGGAAGGGGCAGGATTACTACCTCACCATGCACTGAATGTAAAGGGAGGGGGTGGAGGCGAAAAAAGCGTAAGGTCGAAGTTACGATTCCTCGAGGGATAAAAAGTGGGACGCGCATAAAACTGGTTGGTGAGGGGGGAGGGGTGGGGAGGAGAAGATGTGGAGACCTGTACATCCAGGTGCAGATTGAAAAACACCCGGTATTTGAGCGGGGAGAAGACGACCTTGTATGTGAGCTCTCGCTGAACTTTGCCCAGGTAGCGTTAGGGGATGAAGTGCTGATACCCATGTTTGGAGACGATCTCGATCTCGTGATCCCTCCGGGCACTCAAAGTGGGGAGGTATTCATCGTCCCTGGGAAAGGTATGCCCAGGGTAGATAATGGGAACTATGGTGACCTGAGGGTGACAGTAAGAGTGATCACCCCCGGGAACCTGAATCAACAACAAAAAGATATTCTGCGTGAGCTCAGGAGAAGTCTAGAAGAGTTCTAGGAGGCTGCTGAAAAAGTCTCTTTTCAGGAGGAGCTGTAGTAAAGACCAGAGTAATTCAGGATTGAACGCCTTGTTTTTTGAACTGTGAGTGATAGGAAAGAGGATTTATTGCAGAATTGAGTCTGTTGCGCAAACTTGCTGGCAATGATTTCACTGACAAGCTCCAACTAACACCAGAAGGATAATCTGGTTAGTTTCGTGGCAATTTCTTCATCATAGGCTTTAGCGATATACTTCTTACACTCGCTATTCTGTACATGATGGTGATATAAAAGCATGGAGGGTATATGTGGGTGGACTCGGGGCACGCCTGTTACGGACAATCTTAGCCCATCTTTACCACTGCCATGAACAAAACCCCCGTTTATGGACACTACATATTTTCATGTCCTCAGCCATTTAGTGCGCAGAGGCTTTGGAGGTAGGCCCAAAGCCCTGTGGATCTCATAATGAAAAGGCTCTGGGTCAGTTGTCTGCCGGATATGGATGCGCTGACCTCTCTCAGAGGTCAGCGAAGTTGTTATCCG
>DFBE01000078.1 GCA_002367275.1 Dehalococcoidia bacterium UBA3088
TGCAACCAAGTTAGTCAAGGTGGTCTTCCATTTGTATTTATACATCAATGTCTACTTTTGTGGTAAGCTATAGAAAGGTCATATAAAACTCGCCATTGAAAGGAGGCCATTATTAGCACCAAGGTTTTTGTCGGGAACTTGAGCTACGATGCAACGCAAAGCGAGCTTGAAAGTCTTTTTTCTGAAGTGGGGCAGGTGGTACAGGTATTCCTGCCAGATGACCGCAATACCGGTCGTCCAAGAGGGTTTGCCTTCGTCGAATTCACCGAGAAGGCGGCTGCCGCAGAGGCTATTCAGAGATTAGACGGCCACGAGCTCAATGGTAGAAGCCTTCGTGTCAACGAAGCAGAGGAGCGGCAGCCCCGCTCGTCAGGCTTTTCTGACGCCGGGCCGTCCACAATGCATCGAGGTTCAAGAGGATCTAAACCAAAAGGTAGTCGCCGCAACATCCGCGCCAGGAAGCGTGGGGGCTGAGCCCTCCGCTGGGCAGCCGGCGACATTCCGGCATCGGCCGTGTTCATCACAACTAGGAGGCATTTTATGAAGATATATGTTGGAAACCTCTCCTACTCGGTCACCGGGGAGGAGCTCCGGGGGAAGTTCGCGGAGTATGGTGAAGTTGAGGAAGTTACAGTCGTTACTGACCGTGACACGGGGCGCGCTCGCGGGTTCGGTTTTGTGACGATGCCCAATTCTGAACAAGCAAAGGCCGCGATTCAGGCTCTGAATTCAATGGAGTTGGACGGCCGCGCGCTCAAGGTCAACGAAGCGCAGCCTCGCGGCGATACTGGCGGCCCGAAGAGACGGCGCTGGTAAGCGCTCCCAGAGTCGAAGACAGCCCAACAACTCGTTGCAGCCAACTGCACTAGCTGTCTTGATTGACATGCGTTCAGTGGCCAAAGCTGCACCTTGTGATAGTCAGGCGTATTCTGGAAGCTCCGTGCAGCAGCTGAACCCGGGGCCTTATGCAACTCCAAACAGTAAGCCTGGGTTACTTGAGTCATTCTGACAAAGGGGAGCTATTTTCTGCGGCTATGCCAGTTCTATCACTCTATCAGCGACGCTGTCGTAGGCCTTCCCCAGAGTGAAGATAATGATCTGGTGCTCCTTACTCAGCTTACTGAGGAATTCAAGAGTTCCGGCCAGGCGGGGCTCATCAAAATTCGTAAAAGGGTCGTCCAAAATCAAGGGGGGCTGTGTCTCCCCATATATCACGCGTGTCAGCGCCAGCCGGCATGCCAGGTAGAACTCATCGACCACTCCCCCGCTAAGTTCATCAGGCCTGGCCCAATCACCCTTCTCCTCAGAATAGATGCCGAAGTCCATTGACCCTTTATCAACCCTTACCCTGCTGTATTTGTCATTGGTGAATATCTCGAAGTTCCTCTGGATTTCTGCCTGCAAAAGGTCGGTGGCCGATACCAAAGTTTCTGTTCTTGCTTCTGATACGAAGTCTCTCACCAGCTCGTAGACTTTGACTCTTTTTTGCTCACGATTCAGGTCGTTTCTGAGAGAGTCAAGCTCCTCCTCCCTCTGCGTTTGGTCTTCGACATCGAACCTCGCCCCCTCTATGCCCACCTCACATTTCATCTTTCCGCGTTCAAGTCGCTCTTTTTCATATTCCAGGCTCTTCACTTCGTTCTCGTGCCTCACATATTCTTCTGGAGAGAGCCTGGTATTCTTCAAGTCGCCGGTGAGCCTTTCTCGTTCCACCGCCAGCATTCTGACTGTATTCTGCCTCTGCTGCTCGACCTGCTCCAGGGTCTGCCTACCCCGCTTGCCCACCAGTTGATTTTGGAATGCATTCTTTTGTTCCACCAATTCGGCATGCCTTTTCTCTTTTTGCCTGAACTCTTCAACTGAACCGCAGTTGACTTGATAAAGAGTCTCACGTTCCTTATCTTCAACTTCCTTCAGGGCCTCTTCCATTTGTCCGATGCGATCCTGTAGGTCGGAAATCTGTGTCTTCTGTTGGGTCGCAGAATTCCTTACCCACATGACACCTATAAGAAAGATTAAACCAATAATCCCGGCGGCCAGGGAAGCGGTGTTGAGGGCCATGCCCAAAAAGCCAGCCGCCGATACCACTACCCCGAGTATCAAGCTCCTCTTTGAAGCCAGGACTTCAAGTAGCCTGTTCATCTTAAGATGCTCCCTGGCGATCTCCAGTTCGCTTCTCCTTTTAGGCAGGTCTGCGTTGGCATTCTTACGCTCAGCCTCTAACTCGTGCAGCCGTGTCTCAGACTCCAGCACTCTCTGCATGTCATCAAAACCCTCGATCGCCTGCAGCGCCAACCCGGCCTCCTGGAATTGTTTTTGCAATGACTCAATATCGCGGATACGCTCATCGATGTTATCATAGTCCTTCTCCAGCTTGCCTATTTTTTCCTCGATTTCCTTAAGGCGCTTGTTCTTTTCCAGAAGAGTCTTCGCCTGGCCCAGCTTTAACTCAACCTGGCCTAACCTATCTGAGGTCTCGACCAGCTCGACTTTATAGCGTTCCACCCCGGCTACTTCTCCTCTAATCTGGGCCAGCTCATGTTGCAAGCTATTCACTTGCCCGGTCAACTGTGCAACTTTACCCGGTGATTTAGCCGGCCTTTCAAGACCCCTGGTGAGATCATTGATCTGCCTGGCTAGTTTATCGATTACCTGGGAAGCCACCGTTTCCTCGGCTCCGCCGGTGACTATCTCCTCCAGGCTTTCACCGATCTCCTTCTCACCGGATGAAATTTCACTGACTTTGTCCTGGCGAATACACGATGTAGATAGAAATAGCGCCCGCGAATCAGTGCCGAGCAATTCCCGGAGCTTTTCAGCAACCTCTCTTGATGTGTTCCATTCCCTGTCCGTGTCCACCCCGGCCAGCCGCACCGTCTTCATATCAAAATCCTTCTCCAGTAGATACTTTCCCCCCTCAGCCTCGAACTCGATAGCTGTTTTGTACTTATGGCCCGAGCCCCATGTCATGTATTCCTCAAGCCCCTTTCTGGTACTCCGGGGATTTTCGAATAAAGCCACGACTATTCCATCAAGCAAGGTAGACTTTCCAATTTCATTAAACGGGCCCTTGACCACGTTTATTCCCGGCCCAAACTCTCGCTCCAACTCCTCGAACTTCTTGAAATTCTCAAGCTTAATCCTGGTAAGAAGCATTACAGGACTTCCCTCCCCTGAAGAAGTGCCAGACCATATTGCAGCGCATCTTCGGCAATTTCCCGGTCCCCGCCTTCGCATGCCTGGATATGCTCCGCCATCAACTGGGTAAACTTGGCCAGAATCGATTGACCTTCGTAGGCAGTTTCTGAGAGTTCACTCACTCTTGGATGTGATCGGTCGGCAATCCTGAGATGGAAGAAGCTCTCCGACAGATCTGCCTCGAGCTCTTCTGGTGAGGGACGCATGTCCTCCCTCCTGAGTCCTTTAAGAATCACTTTTCTGACTAAATTTGGGTTTGCCCCCCCGGCGATCTTGCTTTTTAACTGAGACAAGCCTTCCAAATCGGAGAGGTCAATTTCAAGCTTGTCACAGCAGTGTAGTCCTATCTGTCTTGCCTCAACTTTGACCCTGCCTGAGTCAGAAATGGTCACCATGAGTATGCTGCCTGGCTCCTTCTGGTCCATCGAAATGAATTCAGGCGACCCAGAGTACCAGGCAATCACTCCCTTATCGGAGCAGGCGTACGGGTGATGATGATGGCCCAGAGCAATGTAGTGCATCTGGCTCCTGTGAATCTGGTCGACGGTAAATACATGGTCGTCCTCGGCAGTCTTGCCCGGGATATTCAGGGAGCCATGCGCCATGGCCACATGATATTGACTTTCTGTCGAACGTCTTAGCCCTTCCAGGGGGCTTTTGTAGGAGCGGTTACTGTAGTTCGGCTTGCCATAGACAGTTAACCCGAGAGCGGGGAATTCTTTATGACTCCAACCCTCATCAGTGAAAAGCGTCAGGTTGGGGCACTTCTCAACGAAGTTCACTTTCCTGTATATGGAGCCAGAATCAAAGCAATCGTGGGTGCCAGGGGTAAGGCAGACAGGAATGTTCCTTGCCGCCAACAAGTCAAATTGTTCAACTACCAGGTCAATATTTGCCTGCGGCTGCTGATTGGCATCAAAGAGGTCGCCAGCGATAAGGACAACGCCAACCTCTTCCTCTATTGCCCGGGATATCAGTTTCTTAAAGCTGGCTTTGATCTGTTCACGCTGGGCTGTACCTTTATTGCCCAGGCTAAGGAATTTAGCGCCAAGATGGATGTCAGCCGTGTGGAGCAATTTGAGCATAATACAACCCCTTTCTAAGAGTAAGACAATTAGTTCTTTGTCTCAACTTTAGAGGAACCAAAATTACTGTATCACTTTTGTCGGTGAACTTTGAAAAGTCTTATGTCATTGCGACCCTGAGCCGAAACGAAGGGGAAGCAATCTCATTATCATTTTTCCTCCCCACTGAGATTGCTTCAGGGCTTCGCCCTTCGCAATGACATGACGTGGGGTGCTTATCTACCGACCAAGTTGATACAGACACCTCGGGCTCTCGTTGCTTGACGAGGGCTACCGTACACCATAAACTTATGTATGGCCCCGGATAGGAGGGAAGAGCTATGGTGAAAGTCTGGAAGGAGTTGCTTCTTCTCAAACATAAGTTCGAGGCTTAAGCAGTATAAAGAGCTTATGGAAGTAGAGAGTTCATATCTTGGGGAATCGGAGCTTTGTAACTTTGGCCATGAAAATGTCCAAAAAATGGCCGCTGAGCTGAGACAAGAGATAGACCCAGGACTTTCGCCGGAGGATTTTGAACGTGAGTTAGCGGTGAAGGTCTTCTACTATGTGAGGGACAATATCAAATTCGGTCAGCCGCTAAGCTACCGGGCTTCAGATGCGTTTCAGGAGGGGATAGGCCAATGCTATACCAAGTCTAACCTGATGGTGGCTTTACTTAGGGCCTCCCACATACCCTCAAGGTTTGCCTTCACCTATATATCCGGAGAAGCGCTCGCAGACATAAGCCCACCTGGGGGACAATTTTCTTCCCGGAGGGAGGTTTCTCATCCGGTGGCAGAGGTATATCTGGGAGGAAAATGGCTCAGGGTAGATTGTACCCGGGATAGGTATCTATCCCCGGATAGAGTTTTCGAATGGGATGGCAAAGAGTCTACTCCCCGGCACCCTTTCCTTCTCAGGGAAGGAGGAACCTATGCCTTTCTGGATGAGATAACACTGCTCCCTAAAGTGCTTGGCTCAAGGTCAAAAATTGCTCAAATGATATTCAAGATGGGCCTGGATACGTTCAGCCTGTATGTGGACAATATTAGGTTTAAGGCAAGCGGTGTAAGAGCCGTGAGCGATGAAAACTTAAGAAAAATGGAGACCAATGCCTGTGAGGCAGGAAAAAGCCTTCCTATTAATCATAAAGGAAACCTTAAAGCTATGTCCTACATCATACTAAGGATGCTTAAATCACTGGGGAGTGATGCAGAGGTGGCAGAAAAAGGAAAACACAGGCTTCACCTCAAGTCATATGCTTCCCCCGGGGATGATTTCAGGATAGGCGAGGGGTTTCTTTCGGGGTTGGTCTGGCGCATAAACCCTGAAGCTAACATGGAGACTTCAGTAGATGAAAAAAGCTCATCCAGAAATATAATCATAACCCTGGAAGATAATAAACATACTAGCCTCCTTATCTACTGGGACTTGTTGAGGCTTGCCCTATCTTTAAGGCGGCAATTTTCCCCGCTTAAGAAAAGCTTCAAGGTGCAGGCTTAGGTTTCGTGTTGCCCTTTCGGGGTCCTCCGCGGACCCGAAAATAGCCTGGCCGGCCACAAGTATAGTAGCTCCTGCCTGGACGGCTGACTTGGCGGTGGCCAGGTTTATCCCTCCATCCACTTCAATATCTGTTTTAAGTCCCCTTTCGTCCAGCGCTTTTCTCAGGCTGGCTATTTTGGGGAGTACAGAGCCCATAAAGGCCTGGCCGGCAAACCCCGGGTTTACGGTCATCAGAACAAAGAGGTCCACTCGGGATAGAAATCTATCCAAAGAAGATATAGGAGTAGCGGGGTTCACCGCAATCCCCACCTTTTTCCCCTCCCCCTTTATCCTCTGTATAGCTTCCGAAGGCTCGGAAAGAGCCTCAATATGAAAGCTTATTATATCTGCGCCTGCCGCCAGGAATTGCTCTATCTGGTTTTCAGGATCCCTCACCATGAGATGGACATCCAGAGGAAGGCTGGCGGAAGGGCGGATGGATTTCACTACCAGGGCACCAATGGTAATTTGGGGAACAAAGCAGCCATCCATGACATCAACATGGATTAAGTGAGCTCCTCCCCTTTCCACTTTTGCTATCTCCTCCCCCAGACGGCTAAAATCAGCGGATAGAATGGAGGGGGCAATCTTGAGTCTCACCTCAAATGCTCTCTTGCCCGCTTCAGTTGATATTCAACTTGACCTGGGGATGTCCCTCCCACCTCATCCCGCAGGGATACAGAGGCAGAAGGGCTCAAAGACTTCACTTCCTCATCAAACAGCTCACAGAAGGACTTGTACTCCTCAAGAGAAACTTCCTTAAATCCTCTCTTTTCGCTGTGGGCGAATTCAACCACTCTTCTTACTATTTGGTGAGCCTCACGAAAGGGGACTCCCCTTCGCACCAGAAGATCAGCAAGGTCGGTAGCCAGCAACCGGTCATCCTGGGAGGCCTCCTTCATCTTCTGCTTGTTCACCCTCAGCTCCCGTATCATCCCCGGCATAATATTAAGACTTCCGAGTACCGTATCTACAGTATCAAACAGCCCCTCTTTATCTTCCTGCATGTCCTTATTGTAGGAAAGGGGGAGGGATTTCATCACCGTAAGCATGGCTATAAGGCTACCATACACCCTGCCCACCTTTCCCCGGCAGAGTTCGGCCACATCAGGATTTCTCTTTTGGGGCATGATGCTGCTGCCACCAGCAAAGGAGGGCGAAACTTCCACAAACCCAAATTCAGAGGATGACCACAGGATCAGCTCTTCGCAAAGTCGGGAAAGATGCATCATCAGTATGGAAGAGCAGACCTCAAACTCAATAACAAAGTCTCTATCCGATACTGCATCCAGGCTGTTTTGAGAAAGATGGGAAAATCCTAAAATCTGGGCCACAAATTCGCGGTCGATGGGGTAGGGAACGCCGGCCAGGGCCCCACTTCCCAAAGGAAGGACATCTACTCTTTTGAGGCTATCTTTGAATCTCTCCTCATCTCGCAGCAACATCTCAAAGTAGGCCAGAAAATGATGGGCAAAAAGGACGGGTTGAGCTCTCTGAAGGTGGGTGTACCCGGGAAGGATTACCTGCTTATTTTCCTCGGCCCTGTCTACTATGGCCCTTTGTAGTTCCCTCACGCGGGCTATCACCTCTGAGATCTTTTCCTTCAAAAAAAGGCGGAGATCCAGGGATACCTGGTCATTTCGGGAGCGAGCGGTGTGGAGCTTGCCCCCTATGGCGCCGACCTTCTGTATGAGCCTGGCCTCGATGTTCATGTGGATGTCCTCAAGCTCAGGGCGGAGGGGGAAATCTCCCCTCTCTAGCTCTTCCTTTATCTCCAGAAGGCCAGCTACAATCTTTTTCCCTTCCTCCTGAGAGATGATTCCCTGCTTTTGTAACATCTGGGCATGGGCAATGCTCCCCTGAATATCGTAAGGGTAAAGCCTCCTATCGAAGGGAAGAGAAGAAGTATAACTTAAGGCCCGTTCATTCATTTAATCCCTGTATTTTGGCCTGGGTCTTATCCATGAGCCCAAAAACCCTGATAAATTTCTCCGAGGCATCATGCTCGAAAACATCTCCTTTATCATAGGTGGCAAGCTCAGGACGATACAGGGAGTAGGGTGATTTTCGCCCTACAACCTGCAGGTTACCTTTAAAGAGCTTAAGGCGAGCAAGACCGGTAACACACTCCTGAGTGCTGTCTATGAAGGCGGAAAGCTCCCGGCGGAGGGCAGAAAACCACCTCCCATTATAGATGAGGTCAGCATACTTTTCCTCGGCTGTCCTTTTGAAGCAAAGCTCGTCTTTGGATAGCACCAGGCTTTCTAAAGCGCGGTGGGCAGTGAGCAATATAGTGGCTGCGGGAGCCTCGTATATCTCCCTGGACTTTATTCCTACTACCCTATCCTCGATATGGTCTATTCTTCCCACACCGTGCTTTCCCCCCACTTCATTAAGTTGACTGACGATGGAAACTCCGTCTAGGCCCTGACCATCGAGCTTCACTGGTATACCATGATCGAATTCCACCTCTATGTAGCAGGGTTCGGAAGGGGCATTTTTGGGGGAAGCTGTCCATCCGAAAGCATCCTCCGGGGACTCGACCATAGGATCCTCCAGAGCCCCACATTCAACGCTCCTTCCCCACAGGCTTTCGTCGATGGAGTAGATGGAGCTTTGGGCTACCGGAATACCGTGCTTTTGGGCATAGGCCAGAGTTTCCTGGCGGGTCATCCCCCACTCCCTGGCGGGAGCGATTATCCTGAGGTCGGGGTCCAGGGAAAATATAGCTACATCAAACCTTACCTGGTCGTTGCCTTTAGCCGTACAGCCATGGGCTACCACTTTTGCGCCTTCATCGTGGGCAGCATCTACTATAAGTTTGGCTATCAGGGGACGAGAGAGGGCAGTGGAAAGAGGGTACTGGCCCTCGTACAAGGCATTGGCCTTCAAGGAGGGAAAGATAAAATGATCTATAAATTCCCGCCTGGCATCGATGACTATAGCCTTCTCCGCTCCTATGGAAAGTGCCCTTTCCTTGAGTCCCTGAAGATCATCCTTTCCCCCTACACCCGCTGCCAGGGTAACGACCTTAAGGCCGTATGTTTGTGCCAGCCATTTGACGGCTACTGAAGTATCCAGGCCTCCACTAAACGAAAGTATCACCTTATCTGCCATTTATCCTACCCTCCTTTACATTTCTATTATCCTACGTAGGGCAAGGGATGGCCAACCGGCAACTTCTGAAGTAGCAATCCGACGACACCTCATTTAACGATTTTGATATGACTTCTCCTCCATGATGCATCCCATCTTTTATTTGGGATATCAATCGACATCGCAGTCTTGGCATTCGTCTTCCTGTTTGAGTTTCTGCTATCCCTGGACTATTCCTTGAGAGTAAGGATGTTGCCCAAGGGGGGGCCATGTTTGGGTCGAGAAGTTGATGGGGCAGACATAGGAAAGAGCGTGGAGGTTATAACCCCCGATAATATTTAGGGTCCACGAGCAAAAAAGGCGAACAATGAGAAGATGATACGAACAATTGCCATAATTCCCGTCCTATGGCTGGCTAAATTTTCTCCAGCAAATAAAGTTTCAGATATTTTGATCTATGCTTTTAGGTGGGTTACTACACCACCCTAGAGTCGGCGCTGATGGGTGTAGGACCGTAAACGGAGGAATAGGTTGATGAGCAGTACAATAGAGAGGAAGTGGCATAGGGAGAAGGCTGGATTAGTAGGGTACTATCAAGTAAATAAAATGAATAAAAAGGGAGGGAAGGAATGAATTCAGCCATAAGCTTAGAGAATGTCAGAAAGACCCTGGGGAGCCGTGAGGTGTTAAAGGGCATAAGCTTCACTGTTGATCAAGGTGATATCTTTGGCTATCTGGGCCCCAATGGGGCGGGTAAGACCACCAGCATCAGGGTCATTCTGGGGTTGCTTGAAGCTAGCTCGGGCACAGCTTCTATCCTGGGGGAGGATGTATCCCAAGATGAAGCCCGAAAGAAAGTAGGGTTTGTTCTGGAAGCTGATGGGCTTTACGACAATATGACTGCTGAGGAGAACCTGGAGTATTACTTCCGGATCTATGGAGTGCCTGAACCTAGAGGGAGGATTGAGAGGGTCTTGGATTCAGTGGGGCTCGGGGATAGAGCTAAGGATAAAGCCGGTACCTACTCCAAGGGAATGAGGCAGAGGTTGGCTTTGGCCCGGGCTATGGCCCATAGTCCTGAAGTTTTGATTTTGGATGAGCCTACCGCCGGGGTTGACCCGGGAGGTCAGATAGAAATAAGGCAGCTCCTTCTCAATATAGCTCATGAAGAAGGAAAGACCATCTTCTTTAGCTCCCATAACCTGGATGAGGTGGAGAGAATCTGCAACCGTATTGCCTTAATCGATCGTGGTGAGATCAAGCTCTATGGTGAGCTAGAAAAATTGCAGCGGGAGATGGGCAAAGGAGAGGTAATAATTGATACCTCTGAAGCCATTGCTGAGTCTCTATTTGCTGAACTAAAAAGCATGCCCCACCTGGGGTTGCGGGAGAAAAAAGAAAGGACTCTTGTCTTCATTCCCCAAGAAGGAGTGGAGGTATCAGATATAGTGAGCCTTCTTAGTGGGCGTGGGGTAAAGATTGAGGGAGCAAAAAGAAAGGAAGCATCCCTAGAAGAAATGTACACTGCTATCTTAAAGGAGGTGGAGCCATCATGAGAGACATAGGTCCAGTAATTAATGCCAGCATCAGGAATAATCTTCGGTCAAGGAATCTAGTCATCATCTTTGTAGGCCTTGGAGTGATGATTGTCACAGCTCTAGCCCTTATTTACTGCCTGTTTGAGATAGGTCCAGCAGTAGAAGAAGGTGGACTAAATATGCGGTCTGATTTGGAACTCTATCTCGGCTTGATTATGTATCTTTGCTGCCTTTTTGGAGTAGGAGTTAGCATAAACGTCTTTACTGTTCCATCTATGACCAAAGAGAAGTCTCGAGGGAACATTGAGTCGCTTCTGGCTACACCGCTCAAAGCGAAAGGCATCTGGTTAGCCAAGAGCTTAGCCGTCTTTCTGCCTGGATTGGTCATGGGGGAGGCATTCGCCGCCATAGCTCTGGTGGCCATCAATTACATATATATCGTTCCCGAGATAGGCTTTCTGATCACCCCTCCGATAGCCCTAAGCAGTTTTCTTATGGTCCCGATTATGTATCTTTGCCTCAGCCTCTTGGCTCACCTCATCGGGCTTACTGGCGCCCCTCAGAGTGGCAATGTTGTGGTGCAAGTCTTCCTACCCGCCATGGTCGTACTAGCGATTAACCTTTCAGTTCAGACTGGGCTGGGCATCACTTCCTGGTCTTTCACCTTGATTAACCTGGGAATAGCTGCCGTGGCAGGGATTGTCGTTGCCTTACTCTTTCCCCGCCTTACCAAGGAAA
>DFBE01000038.1:0-151 GCA_002367275.1 Dehalococcoidia bacterium UBA3088
CGCCGCAGAAAGGAATATCCTGGGGGTTATTGCTAAGGCTGGGATGGAAGCTGGCGGAAAAGTTATAGAAGTAAGGAAAAGACTGAGAGGAGTTATAGAAACGATAGGGGGAAAGGTAATTCATCCCGTCTGTGGCTTGCCCGGAGGAGTA
>DFBE01000038.1:228-8096 GCA_002367275.1 Dehalococcoidia bacterium UBA3088
TGGGCTCTCGAGCTTTTCGACACCGTAGTGCTCAAGAATAAGGAATATGTTGACCTTGTCACCGGAGATATCTATAAGCATAGAACATATTATATGGGGCTGGTGGATAAAAATAACAAGCTGAATTTCTACGATGGTGATTTGAGAGTTGTTGACCCGAATGGTAAGGAGTTTGCCAAGTTCAAAGGTCAAGATTACCTCAACCATATTGGGGAGCATGTTGAGCCTTGGAATTATATGAAGTTCTGCTTTCTTAAAAATGTGGGTTGGAAGGGGTTTACTGATGGGGAAGATAGTGGTATTTACCGAGTAGCGCCACTGGCTCGGCTGAATGCTGCTGATGGAATGGCAACGCCACTGGCTCAAGAAGCCTATGAGAAAATGTATGAAATACTGGGAGGAAAACCGGTTCATAATACCCTGGCTTTCAACTGGGCTCGACTCATTGAGACGCTTTATGCTTCTGAGGAGATGTTAGAGCTTGCCCGTGACCCAGAACTTACCTCCCCTGATATCGTAAATCTGCCGACTGAAACTCCCAAAGAAGGCATTGGAGTAGTAGAAGCACCAAGAGGAACCCTCTTCCATCATTATCAAACCGATGAGAAAGGGATTCTTACCAAGGTCAACTTAATCGTGGCCACGGGAAATAATATGGCTCCAATGGTTATGTCAGTTGAGAAAGCCGCTAAGTCACTCATACACAAAGGGGAGGTCTCTGATGGGATCCTCAATATGATTGAGATGGCGTTCAGAGCCTATGACCCGTGTATGGCTTGTGGCACTCACTTCCTTCCGGGAAGAATGCCTCTTGAGGTAAATGTGTATGACTCTAAAGGGAATCTAGCGAAGAAGTTACAGAGGTGAAACATTCTTAACTTAAAGGAGGCAAGATGAGCTCTCAAGTAAAAATTGAAGAAGTGATCCATGAAGGAAAAGTATATCTACCCCCCTGTCAGGTGGCCTGCCCTCTTAAAGAGGACATTCAACATAGCCATGCTCTGATCTCCCTCCTTCCTCCCGATATCGGGGAAGCCAGGGATCAGATAATAAACATAGCCGACGAGATCTATGAGAAGAATCCTTTAATGCCGGTAGCCAGTTACGTCTGTGGGCTCTGTGAAAAGGAGTGCAATTATAAAGATCAGACTGGAGCGATAAGAAGAAAGCTCCTGGTGCGGTTCCTATCTGATTATTACCTTCCCTACCTGAAAACTAAACCTGAATTTGCTTCACCTACTAAGGAAAAAATTGCTGCGGTGGGAGGGGGGCCGGGAAGCCTGATGTGTGCTTATATGCTCGCTAAGAAGGGATATCGGGTGACCATCCTGGAGAGAAACCCCAAGCTTGGAGGAGCCTTAAGACTCATTCCTCGATATCGTCTTCCGGAGGCCGTGCTGGATACCACTCTGGATAACCTAGTGAGAATTGCCCATATAGAGGTCGAAACAGGTACAGGGGCAGGAAGTGATGGGAAAACGCTGGATGAACTTAAGGGTGAGGATTACAAGGCAATATTCATCGCTACTGGTACTCCTCTCCCTAGACCCCTTACCTTTGGAAGGGATCAAGTACCAGGAGCAGACCTGGAGGGAGTTATGTTCGGATTGGATCTCCTTTCCGACATGGGTCAGAAAGAGGTCTCTCCTCAGCTTTTTAAGGGAAAAAAGGTGATAGTAGTGGGCGGTGGCAATGTGGCATTTGACGTGGCCAGAACCGCCCGAAGGCTTGCCGGAGAGGTTTCCCTGGTATGCCTTGAATGTGAGGATAAATCCTCCAAAGACGGGATTCCCGCTGATGTGGAAGAGATAGAGGGTTCTGGTGAGGAAGGGATCAAGATAACTTACTCACGGGGTGTGGAGGAAATTGTGGGGAAGGGTGGGAAGTTTAAGAAAATAAAGTGTCCTCGGTGCACCTCTGTCTTTGATGAAAGCGGGTTCAACCCCCAGTTCGACCGCAGTGATGTAATATGGCTTGAGGGTGATGTGCTGCTGGTTACTATAGGCCAGGCCCCAGAGCGGGCATTCCTCCAGCAGGAGGGACTGCTGAATGAGAAAGGCAGGCTGGATGTTGACCAGGTTACCCTCATGAGTAATCTTAAACCAGGAGTTTTCATCGGGGGCGATGTAAAAAGAGTAGGCTTTGCTGCAGAGGCAATGAGAGATGGAGCAACCGCCGCCGATTCTATAGAGCGGTGGCTTAAAGGTGAGGACCTGAAGGCAGGAAGGGAGAAGGAGTATGAGGATGCATCCATCCCCAGCCGGGGGGACTGGAAACCTCAGCCCGAACTTGTATGGACAAAAGCTGCGAAGAGATTGAACTTTGAGCCGTTCGAGAAAGGATTTGACTTGAAGGAGGCAATGGAGGAATCCAGAAGATGCCTTTGCTGTGGTCCGTGCAAGAGCTGTAAGGGATGCGTGGTGATGGAGCTTCAACCCGAGATACCGGAGATCGAAGTTGACCAGGATATATGCAGTGGGTGTGGAGTATGCGTCGCTGTATGTAGCTACGACGCCAGCAGTCTAGAGAAAACGGATAAGGGATTGACATCGGTCATAGATGATAATAAATGTAAGCGGTGCGGCCTGTGCGTTACTGCCTGTCCGGCTGGAGCTAGAAGCATTAAGGATAATCTAGAAGAGACGATAGCCGCCGCCTACGCAATAATAAGGCAGTAAAGGAGAAAAATGGGCGAATTCGAGCCGAAGATAGTGAACTTCTGTTGTAATTGGTGTTCCTATGCAGGGACCCCTTATCCACCCAACCTGAAGCCGATAAAGGTGATGTGTTCCGGTAGAGTAGATCCTACCTTCATCCTGAGGGCCTTAAAGGCGGGGGCTGATGGGGTGCTCATTACTGCTTGCCGCCCTGGAGATTGCCACTATATGGCAGGCAACTATAAAACAGACAGGGTGATAGGGCTAACCAAAAGGCTTCTGGAGCAATTTGGAGTGGAGCCAGAAAGGCTGGGGTTAGATTGGGTCTCGACCCCTGAGGGAATTAAGGATGTGGCAGCCAATTTTGCAACTAAGCTAAAGAAGCTGGGGCCGTTTAGCTAGGATACGATGACTGAGGCATAACCCACTACCTGTGAGCGGTCTCCGGTCACATCACCGGAGGTGCGATAGCATAAGGTGTGAGCTTCGGTTGCCCCTAAGCCTTTTGCAGCATACAGCATAGCCATAACTGGACCCGGCCCACACATAGTCATACTCTCTCTAGATACTATCTCAGCTAACTTGGGGGGGTCGAGGGTAAGGATAGCCTCCAGGGCTTTTCTATCCTTGGTCTCCGCCACACTTTGTGGCTCATAGTGGGTAAAGTCGGAGGAGGCCAGGATCAGACCTTGTTTTCCGGAGAGGGAGGAAGCGATAGCTTTTCCTAAGTCTTGGCTTATCTCCAGATCCTGATATAGCATGGCGATGGGTAAAATGTCTACTCCCTCTGGAAATACATACTGCAGGAAAGGAAGTTGCACCTCTACGGAATGTTCCATGGCATGAGCCCGGTCATCAAAGCGAGCAAACCTGCTCCTGGAAGCAACCTCTTCCCCTAATTTTATGTCCGCCTTCAACTCCCCTAGAGGGGTTTCCCAGCTATCTTGCCTGCTTATGGCCACTGCTTCCCCAACTCCGCGATGATTGGGTCCGATGATGACCACTACCTGGGGCTTAGCCGTTTGGGAAAGGGCATAGAAGCCATGGCCAGCTACCCCTCCGCTATACACATATCCAGCATGGGGGCTTATCATCCCCAGGATGCGCCCCGCCTTCCCAATTTCTTTAGCCGAGACCTGGCGCAGGCAATCCTCAACTTGCGAGAGCAACCCTCCTTTATCCTGAGGATAGAAGGTACCGGCGACTACTGGCCTCCTCATCTATTGATGATTATACCCCTAAACAAGAAGGCCTTGCATTGTTACGGGAAGCTTGCGATAATTAGCCCGTGATGGCAAAAAATCTAAAGAAGGAAAAGGAGGTTGAGATGAATTGGAAGGTTACTGCCACCACCATCAAATGCGATAAGGCGGGTGAATTTGTTACTCTCTTAGTCCATCCTGATGGCAAGGCAGAGTGTGTATACTATAGGGAAAAAGGGAAGAAAAATGGCTGTGATGGCCCTCTGTGCCCTGAAGTTTTACACTATCGAGATGAGCTTTTAAAGGAGGGATAGATGGGAAAAGAGCCATCCCCTACCCTTAAACAGTGGAAGGATGTATATAGCACAGCCGTAGAGTTTCGGAATCTCAGGCCCTGGAGCTGGATGCGGGATAGTGAAGTCTTCGGGGTGCAAAATCCGACAAATGGTGAAATAGGTTACTGTAGCGTGATGGGGAGATTAGAGAAGTACAGAGGCCTGGTGGTATACCCGGGAAGAGAAGGACTGGATACCTACCTCAGAATGGAGTCGGGCAGGACTTCCTCTGAAAGTGATGAATTGTTGTTGACACAGAGATGCCTTGTGGCCTCCTTTGAACCCAAAAGAGAGCTTGCGACATCAGATCTAAAACTGATACAGAGGATAGGGTTGAAGCAAGGAAGGGAAAGAGAATTGTGGCCTATGCTTCGAAGCTATCGTCCAGGCTACTACCCCTGGTATCTGAATAAGGAGGAAGTCTACTTTCTAACCTTGGCCCTGAAGCAGGCAGCAGTGGTTTGCCTTAACCGTAAGCAAAACTCCTTTCTTCTCGTTCCACCTCAAAATGGTTATTACCTGGTGAGGGTATTCAAGGAGGAGAAGTGGAGGGATGAATGGAAGAAGCCTGCACCTCAAAAGAGGAAGAGGGTAACAGCTCTTCCCATAGAGGAGGAACGCCTGCGAGGGATAGAACAAATGCCTCGTAAGGAAGAGATATGGGAGGGAGACTTTTCCCACTGTATTCCTATCCCTATTCAGGAGGATAAATCCCGGAGACCCTTCTTCCCCCTTCTTTTCCTGTGGATTGATCAGCAGTCAGGATTTGTGTTTGATTTTGATATCACCAGCCCCTCACAGGGAGCAGATAGATTGTATCAAGGGTTTTTAAGCTCGGCGGAAAAAGTGCGTACCCTGCCCCAGGAGATATGGGTTCAGAAAAGGGAGGCGGTGAAGATTTTAGAACCTCTGGCCAAAAGACTGGGGATAAGGCTAAAGCAGGTACGAAGGCTCAGAGCAATAGAGGATGCCAGGGAATCCCTGACCGGGTTTATAATCTCTAGTGCATCAGCAAAAGACAGGCACAGGAAATCGTTGTGGTCTGAGGTGAGCGAGATACTGGAGCAGAAAGGTTTTTGATGGTAGAGAAGTTTGCCCTTCTGGTATCCCAGATTCTAAACCGGGCTTCTGCTGAGGGAAGGCTGATAGAGAACCCCTCTGAGGCGGAGCTCCGGTCGATGGCTGAAGGAGAGCCAGGGGTCAGAAGGACGGTATACGATAGTCTGGTGGCAGATAGCGAACCCACCTCTCGGGCAGCCGCCTTCACTCAGAATAGTGTTGATCATCCCTTTGACGAGGAGGAGCTTCAGCTTCTTGCTCAATGTGAGGAGGCAATGTCCAGGGAGAGGCTTATCCTTCTGGATAGAGTTGTGGGGCAGGAAGATAATGTCGCGGTGAGGCTTATACTGCCTCAAAAGCTTGCCCATGTAGCCTATGGTGGAGGTAAGCTTCTATCGCCCTCCAGGGGGACGATAGAGGAACCGACGCACCACATCCTGATGTTCAGTGACTCTTCCTTTGAGAGTAATAAGACCAAGCCTCTTCCCCAGAAGGATATCACCATAAGGCTGGCCATGCTGGATGAGAGCAGGGTAATAAAGATAGTGCGGAATAGCACCTATATCGGAGAGTATAAGAAAGGAGTATTTGCTGCTGAGGACTGGCGGACTAAATCCAGGGGAGGGATATTCCTGCATGCTGGCTGCCGGGAAGATTACCTTCAGGCAGCTCATGGAAACTACTGCAATACTTCCTCCCTCGTCATCGCTCTTTCTGCTTCAGGAAAAACTTCTATAACCTGCCGGATTCTGGCTCGAAAAGGAAGGGAGAAGTCCTGGGTGGTGCAGGATGATGGAGGTACGCTCATGCCCGATGGATCATTTCATGGATTTGAGGGTGGAGGGATATATGTGAAGACGGAAGGGCTAAACCCCGGGGACCAGACTGAAATATACTACAGCCTTCTTAAGCCACATACTTTTGTGGAGAATGTACATGTGGATGAAAGCGGGTACTTCAACTTCATGAACCTCAAGCGGACTTCTAATGGCAGGGCAGTAGTCTGCCGACGAGATATGATGCATGCCTCAGGTCACATCGATGTGGAGAGGGTAGATAACCTCATCATGATTGCCCGGGGGCCTATCATACCCGCTATAGCCAAGCTTACTCCAGAGCAGGCAGTGGCCTTCATGATCCTGGGGCAATCCATGGAATCATCTGCCGGAGACCCCACTCAAGCGGGCAAGTTAAAGAGTGTTTTCTTCTATGATCCATTTATGGCCGGGAGCAAGGAATATCATGCCCGGAGGTTCTATGAGATACTGAAGGGGCTACCTCACATAAACTGCTATGTGATAAATACGGCAGGGGTAGGTGAGGGGGAAGGCTATCAGGACATAAAGCTGGAGCATACCATGAACATTATGGACTCTCTGATCCGGGAAGGGCTGGAGGATTGGGTGGTTTCCCCGGTGGGGCTCAAGGTTCCCATGTCCATAAGAAATGTGGATTCCATCTATGTACACCCTGAGGATCTCTATTCCGAGGAAAAGTTTGAGCTCCGTAAAAGAGAACTCTGGTGTATGGTGCGAGAAGCAGTAGAAGGAGCGGGGGAAAGCTTAGCCTACGAGCTACAGCGAACCCTTGACTCTGAGCTGGAGAATAAAGGCTGAATTCAATTCAAAAAGGGATTTGCCTATTTCTTTTTGCTTTGGTCCTACCTTTTTGGATCTTAGCTCAAGCAAGCCGGGATGACCTTCTAGAGGTGAGCTTTTTGGATGTAGGCCAGGGAGATGCCATCTTCATCCAGACGCCAGAGGGACATCAAATACTCATCGATGGTGGGCCTGATCCAGAGAGGATATGTCTGGCCCTGGGGGAGAAGCTTCCTTTTTGGGATCGGGACATTGACCTGCTAATACTTACTCATCCCCATCTGGACCACTTAACCGGGCTTATGGAAGTCCTCCATCGATACAGGATAGGGGAAGTCATCCAGCCTGAGGTTGTATATTACTCTCCGGTATACGCACAGTGGAAATGGGAAATGAAGGCCAAAGGAATAAATCCTACCTATGCAGTGCGAGGTCAAAAGATTGACCTCGGAGATGGGGTGGAGCTGCGAGTTCTCCATCCTCCTCCAGAAGGAATGGAAAGCGTAAACGATAATGGAATAGTTATAAGGCTAGACTATGGAGAGATAGGATTTCTTCTCACTGCCGATATAAGCTTTCAGGTAGAAAAGGTGCTTTTACATCAAGGAGTAAATCTTGAAGCCACCGTCCTCAAGGTGGCTCACCACGGAGGAGTAGATTCTACCCTCCCTCAGTTTCTGGAGGCTTGTGACCCTGCTTTCGCTGTCGTCTCAGTGGGTAAGAATGTATTTGCTCACCCTGCACCTTCAGTAATAACCCGCCTGGAAAATAAAGCAGGAGCCCAAAATGTACTCCTCACATCGGAGGTGGGAACGATCACCTTCACTACTGATGGCGAAAAGTTGTGGGTAAAGACAGACAAAGGGTAAATGTCCAGCCCTTACCCGATCTCCCAAAGCCATGAGTAGAATTCAGAGTAGAATTCAGATTATTGCCTTAAGCTCGGGGTTACATTTCTTGGATAAACCCTTAGCCCAAATTTACCACTGAATGTCGAGGTTTCGTCAAAAGGTGTGT
>DFBE01000013.1 GCA_002367275.1 Dehalococcoidia bacterium UBA3088
GTGTGTTTATCCAGGGCATAGAACCGATGATCCAGGCTCCCAAAATATATCATATCGCCGGAGATTTGGGGAGTAGACCATACCTCCCCTTCGGTCTCAAAATACCATTCACAATCTCCGCTTAAGACATCCAGGGCGTACAGCCTTTCACCGCTGCCGATGAACAAGGTGTCATCGCTCACGACCCCCCCTCCCACAATGTCTCCTTTGAGGTCTTGCTGCCACCTCGGTGATAGAATCCGGGTATCCAGGGCCAGGACCTTTCCTTTGTATGTCCCCAAATAAAGTAATCCTCCCTTAAACACAGGTGTGCTATAGATAGCATCCAACTCCTCGTCTGGGGGGTATTCCCATCGAGGCTGGGGCTTCCCTTTACTCTCTAAATCATCGAGGTCTAAAGCATAGAGCTTTCGGGCATCTACAGAGATGGTGTATAGATTCACTTTCCCTACTGTAGGGGAAGGCCATCCTTTGGGATTACTTTGTAAGTATCCTCCGCCAGTGCAACCGAAGCTAAGTATCAGCAGGGCTACTAGAGCAAAAGCTATGATGGGTCGGCTATATCTCATGTCAGGGGAGGAGGGTCAAATCCACCTTTACAAAAGGGATGGCAGCGTAAGATCCTTTTTAGAGCGAGCCATCCTCCGCGGACAGCCCCATACTTTTGTATGACCTCATGCCCATACACCGAGCATGTGGGGTAGAAGCGGCAACTAAACGGAAAGAAAGGAGAAATGGCCACCCGGTAGATGCGAATGAGGCCAAGAAGGATTAGTTTCATCATAACCTTATATCTTCAGTCCTGCCCGGGAAAGAATACCTTCTAGAGCAGATTTTAGCTTCTGGTAATCGGAAAGGGAAGTGGTGCCGCGGGCAATAATCATTATATCCCACCCTCCCTGAAGTCGAGCACCCCTTATAATCTCTCGAAGCCTTCTTTTCACCTTATTCCTCACCACCGCATTGCCTACCTTTTTCCCTACCACCAACCCATAGCGATTCCTTAGCTCCCCATTGGGCAATATTTTGACCACTAGTAGAGGATGAGAAAAGGCTCTGCCTTTCCTGGCTACCCGGGCAAACTCTCTTCTTCCTTTAAGGCTACCTTTCATGGCTATACTGTAAGTCGCCACCGCCCCTTCAGTCTTCGTCGCCTCAACACCTCTCTCCCCCCCCGCTCCCTCATCCTTCTGCGGAAGCCGTGTACTTTAAATCTGTGCCTCTTTTTAGGTTGATATGTTCTCTTAGGCATGTAAGCTCGGGACTATCATACCCCCTTGCCTTCCCCCAAGTCAAGCTGCTTGACTTGGGGAGGTAATTCCTGATATATTTCACTTCAAATGAAGCGGGGATATAGCTTCGACGAACTGGCTATAGTCCCGGGGAATACCACCCGAAACCCAGAGCAAGTAGAGGTTAGTTTCAGGCTGAAGGACTTCGTCTTTTCTATCCCTGTCTGGGCAGCAGCCATGGATAGTGTGGTGGACCCCGACTTTGCCTCCTTGATGCATGACATGGGAGGGTTAGGGGTTCTGAACCTGGAGGGGATAAATGCCAGGTATGAGCATCCTGAATCAGTACTGGAGGAAATAGCGTGTGCCCCCGATGATAAGTCCACTTTGATGCTACAGAAAGTATACGCGGAGCCCATAAAGGAGAATCTCATCGGGGAGAGGATAAGAGATATAAAAGCCAGGGGCAGCATATGCGCAGTTTCCATCACTCCCCAGAATGCAAAGCGTCTTTCTCCTTTAGCTTGCGAGGCGGGGACAGATATGATAGTGGCGCAATCCACCGTCACCACTGCCCGGCATATATCTAAGAGCTACCGCGGCCTTATCTTCTCTGAGCTTTGCGCTAGTTTAAAGGTTCCGGTAGTGGTGGGCAACTGCGTCAGCCATGACTGTGCCTTAGAGCTAATGAGAGAAGGAGTGTGGGGGATACTGGTAGGTGTGGGCCCAGGGGCAGCCTGCACTACCCGGGAAGTTCTGGGTATTGGCGTCCCTCAGGCAACGGCGACCATGGATTGCGCCGCCGCCCGAGACAAGTATGTTAAGGAGACGGGGAGATATGTGGCCATCATAACTGACGGCGGCATTCAGAAGAGTGATGACTTATGCAAGGCCTTTGCCTGTGGGGCAGATGCAGTGATGTTGGGAGCTATCCTGGCTCAGGCAGAGGAAGCCCCCGGAAGGGGCTATCATTGGGGAATGTCTACCCCTCACCCCAACCTCCCTCGAGGGGCCAGGGTGCAGGTGGGGACATACGGTTCTCTAAGGCAGATATTGTTTGGTCCTACCTCAGATAATCTGGGCCGGCAGAACCTCATAGGAGCTCTCAAAACTTGCATGGGGCTTTGTGGCGCCGCCAACCTTCAGGGGATGCACCATGCAGAGTTGATCATTGCTCCGGCCATAAAAACGGAGGGAAAGTACCTCCAGCTTAAACATCAGGGAGAATAAATCCCTTCCCCCTTCAGTCGGCTTAGCCACTGGGGAAGGTTCAGCCTTCTCTGTAACACAAAGCCCACATAGCGCTCAAGCGTGCTTTCTACCTCCGATGAAAGCTCCGGGCTCAATTTTAGCCGGAGGGCGGTATCGAGGTTGACCCTCTCCAGGAAACGTAACACCTTTAAGCCTTCCATGGATAGAGGGTAAGCTTGCTCAGTCGAGCATGAGGGACAGACCATACCTCCCTGATGAGGGCTGAAGAAGTTCATCTGGGGCTTGAGGGAGGAGGAGCATATAACGCAGCGGTGGAGCTCAGGATGAAATCCAAGATAAGAAAGAAGGTGAAGCTCAAAGTAACGGAGGATGACCTCATTTGGAAAAACGCATAGGAAGGAAAGGGATGATGAGAGTAGCTGGAATAGAGGAGTGTTCTCCACCCCCTCCAGGGTAGACTTGTCCACCAGCTCAGTAAGGTACAGGCCACAAGAAATGCGCCACAGATTCTCCTTAAGAGGAGTGAAGCTATCCAGTATCTCCTTCTGGATGATGGTGTTGAAGGTTCTTCCCGGGTACACCTGCACCCTGCTTAAGGTCAAGGGCTCTAGATGGAGCTTGCTTTTTAGCCTTTGAGCTCCGGCTACCCTGGCTTTGACCTTACCCTTATCTTTGGTATAAAGGGTGACCAGGTTATCTGCCTCAGCAAATCTGGCCCTTTTGAGGGTTATCGCCGTAGTCGTGTATTCTCGCCGCATCTGGGAGCGAACTCCCCCCTCCCTTCAATGGCTTTACCTATCGTGATCTCATCAGCATACTCCACATCGCTGCCAAAGGGAAGACCCACCGCCAGTCGACTGATCTTAGCCCCTAACGGAGAGATAAGGCGGTAGAGGTACAGGGCGGTGGTTTCACCCTCCATATTAGGGTTGGTGGCCAGGATGATTTCTCGGATTCCTCCTTCCCTGACCCGGGACATAAGCTCGGCTATTTTCAGGTTATCGGGTCCTATCCCGTCAGTAGGGGAGAGGACACCATGGAGAACATGGTACACTCCATCATATTTTTGACTTTTCTCTATAGCCTCAACATGGACCGGCCCCTCCACTACGCAAATTTTAGTGTGGTCTCGCCCCTGGGATGAGCAGATAGCGCAGGGGTCAACCTCAGTGATGTTTTGACATATAGAGCACAGAGAAATTTTTTGCTTTGCCTCGGCGATGGATTGAACAAGCGAGAGCACATCTTCTTTAGGAGAGCGAACCAAAAAATAAGCTAGCCTTTGAGCGGTTTTAGGACCGACCCCAGGCAGTTTCGTGAGCTCCTGGATGAGGCGGTTTACGGCGATTATACCCCCTGGAGGCCACCCGTAATTTGGGCCAGCCGCTCTGAGGTAAAGCGTTGTAATTTTTCTATAGCCTCATTCACGGCAATGAGCACCAGGTCCTCCAGAATTTCTGTTTCCTCAGGGTTCACCAGCTCAGGGGAGATAACTATCTTCTGGAGCCTTTGCGTCCCATCCATGGTGGCTACCACTGCCCCACCCCCGGCACTTCCTGTAACCTCCAATGTCCCCAGTTCCTCCTCCACCCGAGACAGTTTTTGCTGCATCTTCCTGGCCTCACGAAACACCTTTTTAGTCATCGCTTTGTACGATCTTTCCTCCCATTTTTAATGCTGCCTCCACCAGGTGTCCCTTACCGAGGGATCTTTCCCTGGATTCCTGTTCGGGCTTGAGAGCGCAGCACACCTTTAAGGAGACACCAAACTTTTCCGCCAGCTTTTCCTCCACCAACCGCCGATATCTGGGGTTGTCTACTTTCTCCTGGTGGAAGGGGAACTGAAAGCCTATGGTTAGAGTGTTGTCGCTACTTAAGTCCAGGGGTTCAGATACTCCTCGAAGATAGGAATCTATCCTGGTTCCGCGAAGCGAACCTATAAATTCCCCCCATTCCTCTTTAATGTGCTCAAGGAGGGTATGCTCCACCACAGGAAGGCTTAAGTCACCTTCAGCTTGGACTGCCTGTAGGAAGGCTAGTTCCAGAGGAAGAGGGGAATAATCCCGGGAATTCACTTCACTGAACAGTTTAACCGCCCTGGATATCTCAGAGAGGCTCATACTTGAGGCTATTTCGGTGAGCCTTTCCCTTTCCGAAGGCCCAAGCTCCAGAACATCTTCGGCCTGACATTTCACCACCAGGACATTTCCCAGATATTCAGCAGTTCGGAGGCCAAACTGCCTGAGGTTAATTCCACCCTGGGCCACCTGGTTTATTATTCTTATACCTTGAGAAATGTTCTTATCCCCTATCTGTTTTACCAGCTCCTCCACCCTGGCATCGAAGGAAAAACCCAGCATTTCCTTAGCCTGATCCAAATGTACGTTCTCCCCATAGTAGGCCGTAAGCTGCTCCAGGATGTTTTCCGCATCTCTCAAGCTTCCACCGCTGGCTTTGGCGATGACCCTGTCCACTCCCGGGTGGAGAGAAATTCCCTCCTCCTGACAGATATGCGCAAGCCTTAGAGCTATCGCCGCAGAGGAGAGGAGGCGAAAGTCAAACCTCTGGCAGCGGGAAAGGATGGTAAGCAAGACTTTATGTGGCTCAGTGGTAGCCAGGATGAAAATAACGTGAGGAGGAGGTTCCTCCAGGGTTTTAAGCAGAGCATTGGAGGCGGCATCGGTGAGCATGTGGACTTCATCTATGATATACACCTTATACTTCAGGTTAGCAGGGGAGAAGCCTATCCTTCCCTTAAGCTCCCTTATATCATCAATTCCTCGATTGGAGGCAGCATCGATCTCCACCACATCCAGGGCTCTACCGTAAGTTATGCCCTGACAGGCATCGCACTCATTACAGGGTTCCCCGGGTTCAGCCTTAAGACAATTTACCGCTTTAGCCAGTATTCTGGCCGTGGAAGTCTTTCCTGTTCCTCGGGGACCGCAGAACAGATAGGCATGAGCTACCTTTCCTGATTTAAGAGCCTGGTTTAAGGTTTGGGTTATGTGCTCCTGTCCCACCACTTCACTTAAAGTTTGGGGACGCCATTTACGATACAGGACTTCGGGCATCTAACCCTAATTATATCCCAAACTTTGCCCGATCGGAAAACGGTCTTATTTTCTATCCTTAGCCTTGTTGAAACTGGCGCTTATTGCCTTCACGAGGAGAGCTCGAAGCCCTCCCTCTTCGAGGCGAAGGAGACCTTCAGCAGTTGTCCCCCCTGGAGAGGTTATCTTATTTCTTAAGGCGGCAGGGTGAAATCCGCTCTCCTGCATAAGATAGACCGTTCCTATAACTGTTTCTGTCACCAATCTTTGCCCCGTTTCCCAGGGCAATCCAACATATACTGCTGCCTCGATAAGGGATTCTAAGATCAGGAGGATGAAGGCGGGGCCACTAGCACTCACTGCGGTAGCCATATCGATAAACCCTTCCTCAGGGACGAATATTTCCTCACCCAGGAGGGTAAAGATGTACCTTGCTCTCTCCCTCCGGTCATCGCTTACGCTGGGAGTACCTGTCCATACAGTTATTCCTCTCCCTACCTGTGCGGGCAGGTTAGGGATGGCCCGCACCACGATGTTATGTTCCAACCCCTGGCACAGACTAAAAAGGTCCATCCCCGCGGCGATGGAGATGAATAGCTTATCTTCCTCTACATTTCCTTTTATTTCTTCCATTACCCTACCCATATCTTGAGGTTTTACTGCCAGTACTACCACTTCTCCTTCATCTACCGCAGTGGAGTTTTTTTCTGCCCCTCTTATCCCATATTCTCGTTGAAGGTAATGGAGCCTCCTTGCATCTATATCGCTTACGATTATACTCTCCGGGGGAACTTCTTCTCCCCTTAGCATTCCCTTTATCATGGCTTCAGCCATCTCCCCACCACCAATGAAGGCAATCCTCATCCTCTTCTTCATTGTTATCAATCCATAGTAGCTTACAAAACGTGATAGATCAAATTATTATGAACGGTAGGAACCTGTAACAATTTGGTCGGTGAACAGGCACCCCCCATCACGTCATTGCGAAGGGCGAAGCCCTGAAGCAATCTGGGCGGAGAAGGAAAACGACAATGAGATTGCTTCACGGAGTTTATCCTGAGCTAACAGAAGACGAAGGCTCGCAATGACCCAGGACTTTTCAAGGCTCACCAACAAAAATGATACAGAAACGTAGGTAAATTCGATAAATTGACTTTGGTACAATAGTGGGGTAAAATAGCTTCATGCAATCGAGCCTTATCGGCAAGATTGAAAAGGCAAGGCGATACTCCACTGAAAAAAATCGTATTCTTTTTCTGGATTTTACTTCCTCTTTTCGTGGTGAGCATGGCGATTACAATGTCTACTATAAGCAAGGAAAATGGAATTGCTCCTGTGCTTTTTTCTCTCAATGGGGGACATGTAGTCATGTTATGACGCTACAGAAGATATTAGAGGAGATGTTACCTCCGGAGGCTGCTCGGTACCCCCAGCACTGATTTTTTCCCTATTTACTTTCCTATCAGAACACATATATTACGAGAGAAGTTCTTTATGGGAAAGTGATAGACTCTTTCGGCTTGTATATTGATGACTCTAAAACCAACCTTGGTTAGTAGTTTTCGTAGCTCACCATAAAAGAAAAGATAATAGTAGCGATAGAGAGTTTTATCTTTTATCTTCCAGGGTACTTTTTGCTGTTGGGATTTGAACCAAAATCTTGGCTGTCCACGGTTCCATACCGTAAGAAAAGCTTCACCACCAGGCTTTAATACCCGCCTTAATTCCCGGAAGGCCTCTTCTCCCTCCTTTTGACCCTGGATATGGTGATAAGTAGCTACCGCTACTGCCCAATCGAAGGCGTTATCGTGGAAAGGCAAGGAGCAAGCATCGGCAGCTATCAGATGGGCGTGAAAGTCGAACTTCCGTGAATATCTGACTGCTCTATCTAGCATAGCTAAGGAAAAATCTACCCCGAAGAGTTCAAAATTTTGCCTGAAGGGTAAGAAATCGGCACCCTGGGCGCAGCCCACATTTAGCAAGCTGCCGCCCTGCCACCTTTGAGCTAGCTCTTCCAGCTCTTCTCTAAACCTGGACCAATGCCTAACCCCATACCAGCTCTCGGCTATCTGGTCAAAGACTTCCCTGTTTGTACTCATAAAAAGCTTTTTGCTAAACTTTAGCATATTACATGGTAAGGAAGATATCTCGCACTATTTCCGGGGTAACACCGGTGGCGGTGATGGCCAAGCCCTTCCCTTGCCCGGGTAGGTGCGTTTATTGTCCCAGCTCTCCGGAGGCACCAAAGAGCTACACCGCAGAGTCACCAGCCGTCCTTCGAGGTAGAAAATGCAACTTCGAACCAAAAAAACAAGCGGAACTAAGGCTTAAGATGTTGACTGATATGGGACATGCCACCGATAAGGTGGAGCTTATCATTATGGGAGGCACCTTTCTGGCCTATCCTTTAGAATACCAGTATCAATTTATTAAAGATTGTTACGATGGCCTGAATAACATCCCTTCTTGCGACCTGGAAGAAGCCAAGAATTTGAATGAGACTGCTCAGCATCGCTGTGTCGGGCTATGTATAGAGACCAGACCCGACTTTTGTGGGGAGAAGGAGATAAAGCATATGCTTAACTTTGGCGTGACCCGCGTGGAAATTGGTGTGCAAACCCTGGACGATGAGATCCACAAGTTGACCAAAAGGGGGCATGGGGTGGTAGAGATTATTTCCGCCACCAAATCCTTGAGGGACTACGGATTTAAGGTCTACTACCACTGGATGCCCGGTTTGCCTGGGTCAACGCTCGAGCATGACCTCACGCTATCACAAAAGTTGTTTTGGGATGAACATTTCCGCCCTGATGGGCTGAAGCTTTACCCTACCCTGGTGATTAAAGGAAGTGAACTGGAAGGCTGGTACAGGGATAACCGCTATCAACCTTATAATGACCAGGAGATGATAGATTTACTGGTGAACATCAAAAGCTTAATTCCTAAGTATGTCAGAATTGCCAGGCTTATGCGAGACATACCCGGTAAATTCATCATCGCTGGCAGCAAGGATCTGGCCCTTCGGGAAACCGTGAGGAAGAGGATGAATGAACTAGGCAGGCATTGTAGCTGTACTCGCTGTCGAGAGTATGGACATCGCCTCAAGAGTGGCTTTGAGATGGGCCAGCCTTATTTAACCAGGCTAAATTATGAGACCTACGGAGGCAAAGAAATATTTCTTTCCTATGAGGATGAGAATGAAACCCTGTTTGGCTTGCTCAGGTTAAGAATAAATAGCCGCTTAGCCCTGGTGAGAGAATTGCATGTTTTCGGCCCTGAGCTTCCTTTAGGTGAAAGGCAGGACCAGGCTGCCCAACACAAAAGCTCAGGGGAGAAATTGCTCCGAGAAGCGGAGAGAATTACCTACGAAGAATTTCATATCCGGAGCTTGCATGTCTTAAGCGGCGTCGGAGCTAGAGATTATTTCCGCAACTTCGGCTATCACCAGGAAGGTGCCTATATGGTCAAAGAGCTTGACCGAGTTTAAGTTTTACAGTTATCCTTCTCACTTACAGTTGAGCTACCACCCGGGAATAACCATCCACCATACTTCGTATCACCTCGGCAGCACTTACGACTTCTTTTATCATCCCTGCCACTACTCCGCAGTACGCCTCCCCACCCTCCAGATCTCCCTCTAAACTTCCCCTTCTCGACCTTGAGAGGCCGATGAAAGCCTGTAGTTCCGAAGCTTCAGCACCCCGGCTCTCCATCTCCAGAACTTTGCTGGTGAATTCATTCCTCAGGGCTCGGGTAGGCCCCAGTTTTCTTCCCGTAATTACCGTCCCGGTGTCGGCGGCCTCCACTATCCTCTTCTTAAAATTGAGATGGGCAACACACTCATGGGTAGCCACAAAACGGGTACCCATCTGCACTCCTTGTGCCCCTAAGGCTAGAGCAGCCACCAAGCCACGGGCATCAGCTATCCCTCCTGCTGCCACCACGGGTATGTTCACTGCATCCACCGCCTGGGGAACCAACACTAAGGTGGGAAGCTCATCCAGACCATTGTGTCCTCCTGCCTCATAGCCTTCAGCAATGACTGCATCTACTCCCTCATCTTCAGCCTTTTTAGCGTGCCTGACTGAGGCTACCACATGAAGTACTTTTACCCCTGCTTCTTTGAGGTAGTGGGTATAAGCCTTAGGACTTCCGGCAGAAATGGTGACTGCCGCGACCTTCTCCTCAATGACTATATCTATCTGCTCCCTGGTAGTAGTGAGAAGGGGAAAGTTCACCCCGAAGGGTTTGGGGGTAAGCTCCCTGGTTTTTTGTATCTGACGGCGCAAATTCTCTACCATATTGTCTTCAGGCTTAGCCCCAGCATTGGCTACGATTAAGCCTAACCCTCCAGCATTGGAGACCGCCGCGGCCAACTCTGGATTACATATCCAGGTCATCCCCCCCTGGATTATGGGATATTCAATACCCAAAACATCACATAATTTGGTCTTTCTCATAAAACTCCCCCTTTTCAGTGTGCCCCCAAGCGAATTCGAATCGCTGTTCCCGGCTTGAAAGGCCGATGTCCTGGGCCACTAGACGATGGGGGCAATTTCCCTTTTAGTGTGTAAGTCGCTTAAGCTTTTTAGCTCTGTCCAATATCGACCAATGTTCCACAGGCTGTGGGCATCGCTTCCGCTTAAAAGAAGAAGATTATAATCTTTAGCTGCTCTTTGTATTTTCTCCTGGTCCATCTTCCAGTCATGAAATAAGTTTCTTACCTCGATGCCCTGAAGCTCCTGAGCATGTTTTTCCAGATAGTCCTCAAAATCTCCCGGATGACCAGGATGAGCCAAAAATCTGAAGGTAGACTCCTTAAGGTATAGCTCCACTACCTGCACCCTATCATCGATGTCTATTTCCTGACCGGGTATAACCAGGATCTCTCCGGGGAAATATTCCCTTACTAGTTCCGCCACCCTATATCCATACTCCTTATTATGATGCTCAGTGATACCAATCCCCTGTATTCCCCTCCTCTTGACATGAGCCACAATCTCCCCCACCACTTCCCTATTCGGGGGAGAGAGGGTAGCTTCCCAAGGATGGGTGTGTAGATCAAGCTTCACTAGTTAAAAGTATACTCGGCCTGAAAGATAATTACCATTTGCCCCTTGGAGGAGAAAAGGACACATCTTGAGGCCGAGGAGCTTTCCGAAAAGAGAGCGTATCTTTCTAAAAGCGATGCCCACTGCCCTGTTGCAGCTCTTTCCTCTTGCCAGAACAAAAGGAAGGAATAGAGGAAGACTATGGCGAGGAGGTGAGGTGCGAAAGGAAAGAGGTGTATCCTGGATATCCCTGAGCTAAATCTCCAGCTTCCACTTGCACCACATATCGTTGGGATGGTGGTCGGGAGGGCAAACAATGCAGCTGACCTTAATATCAGGGTCGACTTCTGAGGCCAGAGCTTGAAAGTAGGCTATGCCGGGGCTTTTACAGGGGTATTCCGGTCTCCCCTTTCTTAGCCTGGCTTTCTGAGCAGAACAGGAGGAATTACCGTAGGTAACGCTCCGTTCACTTTTCTCTAAGAGTTGAAAGTTTTCCTCCAGGAATTTCTCAGGGACAAATTCCATCACCTTCATGACTCCGGGTATGCCTTTCTCAGTTATGTTAAACAGTTTCTTGATTCCCCTTCCCTGTGACCTCCCTACCCCCGCTAGCATCTTCAATTCAAGCTCAGAAGCAACCTTAAGGCCGTATTCTTCCTCGAGGACGTTCCTCCATCTTTGATGGAGGCTCCCCCAGAACCACATGGTAAGGTTTACCAATTCCTTGAGCTTAACCGGGGAAAGTTCATCTAATACGCTCATAAACTACCTCCTAAGTGATGGATCTGCTTTATCCTTTCAAGCTGAGGCCCAATACCGGGGCTGGCCCGAGGGTGAAAGTCCTCCTCCTCGCTGAATTCTCTGTTCAGGAGCACATCAAATATCGCTTTCACGGAATGCGAAATCGCCCCCAAGTCATATCCTCCCTCTAAACTGAATACCATTCTTCCCTCACAAAATTCCCCGGCCAACTGCTTTAGTATGCTGGTCATCTGGGAGAATCCCTTAACGCTCACCTGCATGCCACCGATAGGGTCAGCAAAGTGAGGATCAAACCCGGCGGAGACCAAAATAAGTTGAGGCTTAAAACGCCGGGTGATAGGCACCAGAATCTCCTCAAACACCCTGATGTACTCTTCATCCCCACATCCCGAAGGAAGGGGAACATTGACCGTTGCTCCCTTTCCCTCCCCCACCCCTATATCTTCCATGCTTCCTGTTCCAGGATAAAAAGGGTACTGGTGAGTGGAGAAGTAGAGCACCCGGGGATCAGAATAAAAGGCTTCAGCAGTGCTATTTCCGTGGTGTACATCAAAGTCGCAAATAAGGATACGCGAAACAGCGAGGTTATTCAGGGCATATCGAGCAGCAATAGCAACATTGTTAAACAGACAAAAGCCCATGGCTCGCGTGCGGGTGGCATGATGTCCTGGTGGTCGAACCAGAGCAAATGCTGAAGCTAATTCCTCCTCCATAACTGATCTCATCCCCCCTATGACCCCACCCACAGCATAGGTTGCCGCTTCATAGGAGCGGGGCGAAGTTATGGTATCCGGGTCCAGCCATCCGCCAAAGGCGGCCGTACTTTTTACCCTCCGGATATGATCTTCGCAGTGGCAAAGGAGAAGGTCATCTTCTGAGCAGAGCTCAGGTTTAACCAAACTTAGCTCATTTAAAATACCCCTCTCCCCAAGGTAGGAGATGATCGAAGTCAGCCTCTGGGAATTTTCCACATGACCCCCGGTATCATGCTCCAGGTAAATAGGGTCATAGACCAGGCCCACCTTTGTTGACATCATTCTCCGCCCCCATTATAATCCAGAAATACTTTGTTCAAGAAATGATAGAGGTAAGATGGCACGGCCGAGGGGGGCAAGGGGCAGTGACCTCAGCGGAGCTGGTAGCCCATGCCGCCATAGGGGAAGGAAAATATGCTCAATCCTTTCCTAGCTTTGGTCCAGAAAGAAGAGGGGCACCGGTAGCTGCCTTTCTCAGGATATCCGATGATCCCATAAAAGTAAGGGCAGCCATCTATGATCCAGATATAGTGGTGGTCCTTGACCCCAGACTTCTCAAGGTGGTAGAGGTAACCTCTGGACTTAAGCCTGAGGGAAGGCTGGTGCTTAATACCAAAAGATCACTCAAGGAGGTAAAATCCCAATTTTCAACATATAAAGTAGCCGTGGTCGACGCCGCCCGGATTGCCCGGGAAACCCTGGGGCTCCCTATTACCAACACGGTGATGATTGGCGCATTGCTCAAGGCAGAAAATCTGGTGGAGATTTCGTCCTTGGCCTCACCTCTGGAGGTCAGGTTTGGAAAGGCGGCTTCCCGGAATATAGAGGCCTTAAGGAAAGCCTATGAACAGACTGAGGTAGGAGGCTTAAGTTGAACCACAAACTCAGTTGGAGAGAACTTGAGGCAGGATGCATCCTGACCCAGCCAGGTAGCGCTTCCCAGTATTGCACTGGTGATTGGCGATCCAGGAGGCCTGTCCTGGATGAAGAAAAATGTAATAAATGCGGCCTGTGCTGGCTTTACTGCCCTGAGGGGGCAATTACCTTGAAGGAAGATGGTAGCTACGAGACCAACCTCTTCTACTGTAAAGGATGTGGAATTTGCGCTCATGAATGCAAACAGGGGGCCATAACAATGGTGGAGGAAGAAGAATGAGGAGAGTAGCCTTAGAGGGCTCATTTGCCGCGGCTGAGGCAGCGAGGATAGCCGACGTAGATGTCATCGCCGCCTATCCCATTACTCCCCAGACCCACATCGTGGAAAGATTGGCCGAGATGGTGGCCGATGGGGAGCTTGACGCTGAGTATATAGATGTGGAATCAGAGCACTCGGCCCTGAGCTGTCTTCTGGGGGCCTCAGCAGTGGGGGCTAGAACCTTCACTGCTACTGCCGGACAGGGCCTGGAGCTGATGCATGAAGTGCTATATATTGCTTCCTCCATGAGGCTACCCATCATCATGGCAGTGGCCAACCGAGCTTTATCTGCTCCGCTTAGCGTGTGGGGAGATCATTCTGACGCTATGGCGGTGAGAGACTCCGGCTGGATCCAGGTGTTCGCTGAGAACAGTCAGGAGGTATCCGACCTCATCTTGTGGGCCTTTCGAGTGGGCGAAGATAGAAAGGTGCTCTTCCCGGTAATGGTTCACCTGGATGGATTTCATATCTCCCACGTGACTGAGCCAGTATTACTGCCCGATAAGGAGGAAGTAGATAGGTTCCTTCCTCCCTACTGCTACCCTCTCCCCTTGGACCCGGATCGCCCGGTGACCATGGGCGCCTACGGTCCTCCGGAAATCTACTCCGAGGCCAAGAAAGCCCAGGAAGTCGCCCTCAGAGAAAGTAAGGAGGTGATCCTTAGGGGATGGGAAGAATTCCGTGACGCATTTGGGCGCTCCTACTCTCCTGTGGAGCTACACCCTCCCCAGGGGGCCAAAACGCTGCTTTTGACCATGGGAAGTTTTAGCGAAACGGCTCAATTGGCCGTAGACCAGAAGAGAAGAAAGGGGGAGGATGTGGGACTTTTGAGTATAAGGCTATGGAGGCCCTTTCCTTTCGAGGAGCTCTCCGGGGCAGCAAGAGACGCCCACACCCTCATCATCTTCGACCGCTCCATTTCCTTTGGAGGCCCGGGAGGACCGGTGGCTTGTGAAGTCAAGTCTGCCCTGTACTCTGAACAGAGGAGGCCAAAGGTGGTGAGCTTCATTGGGGGGCTGGGGGGAAGGGATGTTTCCCAGAAAGAATTTGAACAAATGATAGATAGGGGGGTGGAGATAGTCGAAAAAGGCTCCTTGGGAATGTATGAGACTATAGGGATAAGAGATTGAGAATGGAGGAAAAGCTTGTCAAATTCGGCCGCCAATCGGTAAGCACCAGGGAATACTTCGCTCCGGGCCATCGTGCTTGTGTAGGGTGCGGAGAGGCACTGGCGGTAAGGCTCGCCCTGAAGGCCCTGGGGGAAAATGTGGTCATTGCCACTGCCACAGGATGCATAGAGATAATCTCCTCCTGTCTTCCTCAGACCTCCTGGAGAGTCCCCTGGATCCATACCCTGTTTGAGAATACTGCCGCGGTGACCTCAGGGATAGAGGCAGGTTTTAAGGCCCTGCAGAGGAAGGAAGAGCTACCCTCAAAGAGGATCTACTGTGTGGCCATGGCTGGAGATGGGGGAACCTCCGATATAGGAATCCAGGCTCTTTCCGGGGCTTTAGAGAGAGGCCATGATTTCCTGTATCTTTGCTATGATAATGAAGCCTACATGAACACCGGCATCCAGCGGTCGTCGGCCACTCCTTATGGAGCTTTTACCACCACTGCCCCCCCTGGTAAACTCAGCATTGGGCAGATTACCTGGAAGAAGAACATGGTGGCCATCGTCGCTGCCCATGACATTCCCTACGTGGCCACTGCCTGCCCCAGCTATCCCTTTGATCTGATAGACAAGGTCAGAAAGGGAGCAGAGATTAAGGGCCCCGCATACGTACATATACTTTCTCCCTGTCCTACAGGGTGGAGGTACTCTACTGAGCAGACCATAGAGATAGGAAAGCTGGCCGTAGAGACAGGTATCTTCCCTCTATACGAGGTGGAGGAAGGAAAGTATAAGATGAACGTAGATCGCCCCGAACTTAAACCTATCCGGGAATACCTGGAACTTCAAGGAAGGTTCAGGCATCTACCCGATGAGGAGATCGAGAAGATTCAACAGCGGGTGGAGAAGGAGTATCATAAAGTCAAGGATAAGTGCGGGGTGTAGCGCAGGGGTTAGCGCGCATGGTTTGGGACCATGAGGTCGGAGGTTCAAATCCTCTCACCCCGATTATCCAAAACAGCGTTACGATGAGCTACCCCCACGGTGTACTGTCTCCTTAGCCAAGAAAGCAAAGGAAGCTATGGTCAAAAAGAGGAGGGCAGCACTGAAGAAAAGGGGGGTATTCAAACCATAAGCGTCCTTAAGCAAACCAAGAGTAATGGGGCCAAGGACAAAGCCGATATCACTGGCCAGACGGTAGAGAGCCATGGTATTTTCGTAACCTCCAGGTGGGGCTACATCGGCGGCATAGGCAGTGGGGACAGGCCCACTGAATCCTCTACCTATTCCTAAGATTACAGCGCTCATAAGGTAAATGGAGTAGCTATTGCCGAGGGCGAACATCACCAATCCCAAGGCAGCAATAATTCCCCCGGGGACAATAATGAGCTTACGTCCGAAGCGATCGGAAAGCCTCCCGGCTATAAAGACGAGGATAAGCTGCATGACAGCAACCAAGGTGAGGCACAATCCTATCTGTCCCCTTCCCAGGTCAAGGCGCTCATAGCCAAGAAGGGGAACTATAGTTAGCTGGCTACCCGACAAGGTGAAAAGGGTAGCCAGGGCTACCCCCGAGACAAGCAGAAAATTGACATTTCGGAGCGGTGCCCTTAGACCTGGTGAAGTATTCACCCTCGAACCTGAGTTAGTGGACACTTTTGGTAGCGACACCCTTCCCTTTGTTTCGGGTATGCGTAGACAAAGCCATAGTGTAGTCAGAAAGGAAAGTCCTGAAAAACAGAAGAAAACCTCTCTATCGCCAAAATACTCCCCGATGAAGCCACCCAGCGTTGGTCCTAAAGACGAGCCAATGAGAAGACACCCCCAATAAATACTCATGTCCCGCCCCCGATTGGCGGGTGTGCTGAGCTCACTGATGACTATAATTGCTGCCACGCTGAACAGGGCTGATCCCAAGCCTTGCAGGAAGCGGAACAGGACTAACTGCCAATAGTCAGTAGCCATCCCACAGGCAAGGGCGCTCAGGGCTACCACCAGGGGGCCAAAGATGAGCAAAGGACGACGACCAAGCTTCTGGGCAAACTGCCCGGCAGGAATATCCATGGCTGCTCGAGCAGCCCCATAGATGGTGATAAGAAGCCCTAGCTTTGTTCCGGTTGCAGTGGCCTCAACCCCTAGAGATTGGATGTAGGGAGGCATGATAGGGCCGATAAAACCCACTCCCATCATGAACAATAATTCTCCCAGGCTCAGGGTGACCAAGACCTCGTTTTGCCTGAAAAAACTTAGGGCCCTATCCGGCATGATTAGCTATCTGAGAGGGTCAATAAAGCTTGGAGCTCTTTGGCCGATAATTTCCCTTGCTCTCTCATACACCTGGTCAAACTTCTCCCCACTGCTCTGAAAATAGCTAACCCCTTTTTCAGTATGGGAAAGATGAAGGCCCCTGGCCTGTCTCAATAGCCTGATATGTACCATGGCCTCAGTAGCCGCCAAAGGGTTGAACTCACAGGGATTGACCGGGATATCGAAGTAATAGGGCATGGTAGCAATCTCCCATACGCTCCTGGGCCTGCGGCAAGCCTGATAGGTTAGATAGAGACGATGGCGGTGATATCGTTTGAGGAAAGCTACCCGTCGCTTAAGGTCCCTGATGTTACTTCCGTGCCCGGGTAGAACCAGAGCTACATCCTTGAGCCTCTCCAGACCTTCAAGCGTGTTTAAGTAAGTAGCAAGGTCATCTGGATGAGGAGTGATGGGATGAAGGAGGACATCACCACCCAGGAGTATCTTCTCCCTATCATCTTCTTCTCCTACAAGAAGGCTTATTCCCCCCGGGGAGTGACCCGGGGTATGCCTTACAAAGATAAATTTACTCTGATAGCCATCCATCGGGAGCCATCCCTCTTCGAATATCGGCTGGTCCACCTTTAATGAGAAATCACTCATGCCCCAGGCAGAGCTGGACTGAGCAGAAGGGAGGGGAACTCCCATGGCCAAAAATTTAGGCCGACTCATAATCCACTCCTTGGCCATGTTCCAGGGATTACATATCTCATCGGTATCCAGGAGATGAGCCATTACCCTGGCCCGGCTCTTTTCTAATACCACCCGGCTCATAGAAAAGTGATCCAGATGACCATGAGAGATGAGGAGAAGCTCAACATCCTTAAGACTGTATCCGGCAGCCTTTAGCCCGGTAGCAAGCTCAAGTTCACTATGCTGGTCTGATAGGTCTCTCACTTTGGGGGGAATTCTCTGGTTTCTCCAATAGTAGAAAGCCTGCTTGGCTAGACCAGTAGGAATTCCCGTATCCACCATGGTCAAAAGCCGATCCTCAATGAGATAGATATGGGTTGGGCCAGGGCCGATGACAGCAGGGCAAAAAGTGGTGATCTGAGTTAATTTCCTCCCCTTAGAGAGGATATACTGCTTGACCCTTCCACTTCCTAGATCAGAATTCGGCCTGATAATTCTTCCCTGTCTATCCATAACTTACCTTCACCTTCCTGGGCCGATCGATCTCCTCAAAGCACAGGTAAGACAAAAAACTTTCCCCTTCTTTAAGAATATCCCCCCATATAATGGGGGGGAAATAACTAGTGCATGGTCTAAGGTCGGGCTACCCCTGTCCCTTTCAGACCTGGAGCGTCCTTGTAAACTTATCTATACAAAGCTCAAACCTTTGGCTGTACTCCCTCTCGTGCTGGGAGATAAATCCTTTCCACCTTGGATTTGCCTTCACGTTCGCCTCCACAGAGGTCCCGACATCCACCTTCATCCCCTTTGCCAGCGCTTGCCGGGCTAAGCTTCGAACTCGGTCTTCCGCCCCCCTTTTCATCTCTTCATAAGCCTTCTCCTTCCCCTCGCCATAGCTCTTCCTTAGACGCCCGAGTTCCTTCAGCGTATGCTCCAGGTAAGGGTAATTGCTGCCTTCCTTCAAAGTTTCTATGGCTAACATAGCTTTACAAGAGGACGCAAACTCATCCTCACCGCCTTCAAGCGATAGAGAATCTAACACCCTCTTTTGCGCCCCCTTCAGTATCCAGGTTGGTTTTTCCTTAAGCGCAAGCCAAAGTTCATCTGTAGATATACCCCTAGTGAAATAACTGGCCAGAAGAGATTCAAGCCACCGAGTTTCCCTCAGTCTCTCCTTTTCCTCTGAGGAAGGCTCTTCTATCCCCTCCAGCTTTTGTCTGGCCAGAGGTGAGAGCTCAAAATCCTCCTTCATTATCCTAATAACCAAAGCTTCGATGAGGCAAAGAGGAGGAAGATGAAACAAAAAATATAAGGGACTAAACAGGCCCAAAGCCAGAATTCCCTATCCTTTAGTACTCTCCGTACCCTCCTCCTGGGGGCATGGGGGGCATAGCCTTTTCTTTCTCGGGGATATCAGTCACCAGGGCTTCAGAGGTCAGGACCATCATTGCGGCACTGGCACCATTCTGAAGGGCTGCATTCACTACCTTGGCCGGGTCGATGATCCCCTCCTTCACCATGTCCACAAATTTGCCGTTTTGGGCATCATAGCCCACGCCTTCAGGGCTTTCCTTGACCTTATTCAGTATCACTGCCCCCTCCTGACCGGCGTTCTGGGCAATCCACAACATGGGTTCTTCAATGGCCTTCTTAACTATGGCTACTCCGGTGGCCTCATCCCCATCCTTAAGATGAGGCTCTAACACTTGGGAGGCCGACAGCAACCCTACACCACCCCCGGGAAGTATTCCTTCCTCCACGGCGGCTCGGGTGGCCGATAGGGCATCCTCCACCCGGTGCTTTTTCTCCTTAAGCTCAGGCTCAGTGGCCGCTCCTACCTTAATCACCGCCACTCCTCCGGCGATCTTGGCCAACCTTTCCTGGAGCTTCTCCTTATCAAAGTCAGAGGTGGTCTCCTCTATCTGGGCCTTTATCTGCTTCATGCGACCCTTTATAACTTCCTCATCTCCCTTACCCTCCACGATGGTGCAGTCATCCTTGTCCGCCACCACCCGGCGAGCCCTTCCCAGGTCGGATACCGTAACTGAATCCAGTTTCCTTCCCACCTTCTCCGATATTACCTTCCCTCCGGTTAAGACGGCAATGTCTTCCAGCATGGCATCGCGTCGGTCACCGAAACCGGGGGCCTTCACCGTCAGGCAGTTGATGGTTCCCCGGAGTTTATTCACCACCAGGGTGGCCAGGGCCTCCCCTTCCACATCCTCAGCAACAATGAGAAGGTTCTTACTTACCTGGAGGATCTTCTCCAGGGCAGGAAGGAGGTCGTTCACTGCTGAGAGCTTCTTATCCGTAATAAGTATGTAGGGGTCTTCAATCTCCGCCACCATGCGATCAGGATTGGTGATGAAGTAGGGACTGATGTAACCACGGTCAAACTTCATCCCCTCCACATATTCTGTCTCATACTTAAGCCCCTTAGACTCCTCCACCGTGATGACCCCATCTTTCCCCACCTTCTCCATAACATCGGCGATGAGGTTTCCTATCTCCTTATCCACCGCTGAGATGGTGGCTACCTGGGAAACCTGTTCCTTTCCTGCCACGGAGATGGACTTCTTCTTAAGCTCCGAAACCAGGAGGTCCACCGCCTTTTCAATGCCCCTCTTTAAGGCCATGCTATCTGCCCCGGCAGCGATGTTCTTCATCCCCTCAGTGATTATGGCATGGGCCAGGAGCATGGAGGTGGTGGTTCCATCACCACACATATCGTTGGTCTTGGAGGCGGCCTCCTTCACTATCTGAAGCCCCATGTTCTCAAAAGGGTCGGGAAGCTCAATGTCTTTGGCAATGGTGACCCCATCGTTGATCACGGTAGGGGGACCAAACTTTTTATCCAGGACCACGCATCTTCCCTTAGGCCCCAGGGTTACCTTTACCGCATCAGCCAGGGCATCCACCCCGGCTTTAAGTGACTTCCTCCCTTCCTCATGAAAAAGTAATTGCTTCGCCATCTTTCTCCTCCTTTTTTATCCTCTCTTAGCTAGAATATCGCTATCCCTCAAGATCACCAGCTCCTCATCATCTTCCTTGATATCTGTCCCGGCATACTTGGCATATATCACCTTATCTCCTACCTTGACCTCGGGCTCTATACGCTTTCCGTTGTCATCTATCCTACCTGGACCGACCGCCAATACCTCACCCTCCTGAGGTTTCTCCCTAACCGTATCCGGGATGACAATGCCTCCTTTGCTCACCTCCTCTTTAGGTGTGGGCTTTACCACAACTCTATCTCCCAGGGGTTTTAGATTCACCATTCACCTCCTTTTAGAAAATATT
>DFBE01000030.1 GCA_002367275.1 Dehalococcoidia bacterium UBA3088
ATTGTTTAGGATTTAGTGCTTCGAATTTAGGGTTTATGCACCTCACATCGAAGATCGTAAAATTCACGATTCTCGAGTGCGTATAGTATACAATAAATGCTTCTCCCATCTTCAGCGGATAAGCCTACCAGAATTGGGATAGAGTCTGCGCCAGGTGATCCAGGAGAATCTCCATTACCGCAGGATCGCTGCCCAGGCCTGTATCGCAGGTAGCTGGTAGCCCCAGTTGCTTTCTCCAGGAATCTGGGTCATCGCCCATGACATCGTTTCGGATGTGTTCTCCCGCCGCCAGCATGATAGGAATGAACTTGACCCGATTAAAATGGGAGTTCTTAACCCTGGTCAGTACTTCCCCAAACTCAGGCTGGCCCTCTACAGCAGCCACAAACACATTCTCAAAAGCTGAGCGAACGATCTCGTTCAATTGAATAAGAGAGGCATTGAACTCTGGATGGCCTTCATTTCCATGACCGCAAAGGATGGTAGCAGTGGTGGCATCACCAAATTGGGGAGACAAAACTTGAACGAATTTTTCTATATCCTCGGCGGAGGTAAGCAAGGGGTAACCATATTTAACATTGAGGCCGCTAGTTTCGGTCATAACTACCTGGTGAAATTCCATTCCTGGAGATACATGGGCAGATTGGAGCACCAGCCTGGTCTCGCCCTCCTTTCTTAAGTCTGCGTATACCTCCTCCAGGGTTTTGATGGGCAATTCCCGGCCAAACATAGTCAGCCTTCCAGCCTTGTGCAGCTTGTCCACGATAAATCGAGAAGTAATGGCCCAGTGTACATCATGGCCGGGAAAGCGCTCCCTCACCATGGTATCAAAATCTTCCAGGCTCTTCTGAGCTGAAGTATGACTGGTTCCAAAGGCGGCAATTACGATGACTGGTTTCTCCTTCTCCTCCACCATCAAATCAGGATTTCTCTCTACCTGCCTCGGCTAGCTTCAGCAGGGCATTCATGGCGGCTACGCCTAAGGTGCTCCCACCCCGGGTTCCTTCGACTGTGATATAGGGAATATTTCGTTTTATAAGCTCTGCCTTAGATTCCTCTGCCCCCACAAAGCCTACGGGCATTCCTAAAGTGAGGGCGGGTAGGATGCCGCCATCCATCAGCTCCAGTAAAGTAAACAGAGCAGTGGGGGCATTACCGATGACGACGATAGCACCATTTAGCTTTGTTCCCAGATAGCGGATAGCTACGGCTGCCCGGGTGATATTTTCCTCTTGAGACTTGGCTATGACCTCGGGCTCATTGAGAGCGCAATGTATAGAACAGCCAAACTCTTGAGCCATCCGCCGGTTGATGCCTGAGGCCACCATCTCTACATCAGTGAAGATAGGCCTGCCATCATAGATGGCGCTAAGGGCAGCAGATATGGCCTGGGGGTGGATTCGGACTAGATGGGCTATCTCAGGGTCACCAGCCGCGTGAACCATGCGCTTTACTACCTCACATTCCTCTAAAGAATAAGGAAGCGGGGGCAGCAGACTCTCTATTATTGCCAGGCTGCGCTTTTCAATATCTTCTGGAACATAATACTTATCCATATTGCTATATTATAAAGCTAGATTTTGAACTTTCCCGACCAGATCTAGGTAGCTTCCAAACTCCAGGTTTCATTCGTCTGGCTGTCCCGATCATAAGCGACTGCCATAGGCTAAATTATCATTCCTTATCCTTGATGTTTCCCTCTCATGAGTATTCTGAAAGGTAGTTTGCTACATTCAATGCCAATCGCTGCCCATTGTAAGAGGGGTCGTCAAAAACATAAAACCCTGCTGCATCTCCTTCCCACAAGTTCAAATCCCCCAGGGCTAAAATCCTGCCCTTCCCGTATTTAGCCTCCGCCATAGCCACGGGATAGCTCCCTGGGTTCTTTATGATGGGGTCAAGGCGGGAAGTTTTGGCGGAGGTAAATGTACTCTCACCCGCCCAGGCCAGGGCTTGAGCATCACCAGTTACATCCAAAGAGCACCCCCAGATATAACCAAACCTGTCTATACCCTCCCACAGGGGATGGTCTTTTTGGCCCTCTTCTATCCATATATTTGCTCCTCGGGGAAGTAGCTGTTTGGGCGGAGCAGGTTGGATACAGTCCTCTGTCTCAGCGGCGATTACATCCTGGCAAAACTCTATCCCCACCCCCATTCCTCTGGTAAGGTCGTTTAGAACTTCAGAATAGTAGTATTTAGTTTTGAAATCCATCATGAATTGGCGAATATCGGGGAGAAGAGACCTTCGGAATAGAATGTATTCCATACCTTGCTTGACCAGGCTATCCAGGATGCTCATGATACCCTGTCTACTGACCTCTCCTTTTACCAGAGGGTCGCCCACTAAAAGAAGTCCCCCTCCCTCCTCCACAAAGTGTTTGATGGCCGAAACTTCATCGGGGGAGAAGTAAGCCGGCTTTTTACTCTTATTTCTATCCGGCTCAGCGACTACCAGGATGTCATAGCCCTCGAGCTTCTCTGAAGTAATGGGGTTATGGGTGAGCAAAGTTACTGAATATCCCTTCCTGGTTAAAAAGTGGGCCCAGTTGTCCAAAGGCACTACACGCTTATTTTTCTCCGTATAAAGGTTAGGAGATATCTCACCCCCGATGGAGATTCTCTCTGCGTGGCTTAGGTCCATGAGTATCCTTGCCCTTGGAGATGGGTCCTGGGCCCCAACCACATTTAAGTTCAGAGATAATAATAGAGTAAGAAACCCCAGCAGGATATGAACACCTACCTTTGTTTTTCGTCCCATGCTTTGCTTAACCTCCCAACGCATTGACTATCTCCTGAGCCTCGGGTTCGCCCAGCTTTATATACTGAGCCCCACAAGCTTGAGCTATCTCCCTGGCCAGGCCAAAAGAATGGGGGCCACTTTCAGTATCGATGACGGTAAGGTTTATTCCTTCCTCTTTTATCTGACAGGCCACCTTTTTGGCTTCTTCCAGGGGTGAGCCACCACCCAGGCTCACATTAGCCCTACCATCGCTCACCAATACCAGAATGTGAAGTGCATCTCTCCCCTTTTCCAGAAGTTCCCGCCCTTTTTGAAGTCCCAGAGCTAAGGGAGTTTTTCCTCCCGTGGGAAGCTCCCGAAGTTTTTTATGGGCCAGCTCCAGACTCGAGGTGAGGGGTAGAAGAGTCTCCGCTTTATCCTTTCTGAGGGCTACCATTCCTACCCTATCTCGTCTCTGGTAGGCATCAGTAAGAAGGGAAAGTATTGCTCCTTTGGCCGCCACCATCCTCTTCTTTGCTCCCATGGAACCTGAGGCATCGACCACAAACAGGATGTCTGAACCCACCTTCCTTTCCTTAACCTTCTCCCTTAAATCGGGAGTTTGAATGTTTATGGCCAGATCCCCTTCCCTTTCCCTCTGGTGAGGAGCCGCCGCCCGCAGCGTAGCATCAAAGGCCATATCCTTCACCTTCCCCCGGGGTAAAACGCTTCCCACATACTTACCC
>DFBE01000042.1:0-7328 GCA_002367275.1 Dehalococcoidia bacterium UBA3088
GAAGCCAAGGGAATGGGATACTGGGCCGCAACGCAAGTGAAGGGATTGAGCTCCGAAATCTACCATCGTGTCGGTGGTCGATACTGTTCATTAAGTAGAAGGCAGAACTCTCATAACCGCTATTGGCGAGGTCATGTGAGCCCGACGGAGTCTGAGACTGTGGCACGGTATCAAAGGGATAGCATGGGAACTCGGGAGGCCCAAAGTGCTCTCCATAGAGGAGTATGCAATAGCAAGCCTATAGACGGTGAGTTGTTGCAGAAGGCACTTTGGGAGTCGGACCAGCTCATAGTAGCGAAGAAGCAGGGTAATGCCTGTGGAGCGAAGGGGCTGGCAGGAGAACCGTTGGAACAGGGACACTTCCTCCAGACTCAGAACTGGGGCAAGGAAGTCAACAAAACTGTATCCATAACTTATGATGGGGAGGTTCTCCTGAAGAGCTGGATGAGGAAAAACCTCAAGTCCGGTTCCGTGAGGGGGCTCATGGTGGACTCCCAAGAAAATAATTTCCAAAGGAGGTGGCTATGAGCCCTACTCGACAGACCAAAAGCAATCTGGAAAGAGTGTTTGAAGCAGGACAATTCGCCGTCACCGGTGAAATAGGGCCGCCTCCGAGCGCCGACCCTGAGGTAATACGAAAGAAGGCCAGAATACTTAAGGGCTATGTGGATGCCTCCAATATCACTGATGGCCAGACAGCAGTGGTGCGCATGTCATCCTGGGCGGCCTGCCTGATAGCTAAAGAGGAAGGTCTAGACCCTATTACCCAGATGACCTGCCGGGATCGAAATCGTATTGCTCTTCAGATGGATATACTGGGCATAGCGGCACTGGGTATAAATAATCTCCTCTGTCTTACCGGAGATCATGTCAAGTTTGGTAACCATCCCACAGCCAAAGGCGTTTTCGATATTGACTCCATTCAGTTCCTGCAAGTCGTCAAAGGTATGCGAGATGAGAAAAAATTTCAATGTGGCGATGAGATGCCAGTTTCACCCAGGCTGTTTATAGGTGCAGCAGCCAATCCTTTTGCTGATCCCTTCGAGATCAGGGCTCCTCGCCTGGCTAAGAAGGTTCAGGCCGGAGCAGAATTCATCCAGACTCAGATTATCTACAATGTGGATAAGTTTGCAGAATGGATGAAGAGAGTGTGCGACATGGGATTGCATGAAAAGGTGAAGATCCTGGCTGGAGTGGCTCCCATAAAGTCGGTGGGTGCAGCAAGGTATATGAAGACTAAGGTTCCCGGAATGGATGTGCCCGATGAAGTGATTGAACGCCTTCGGGGTGTGCCCAAGGAGGAGGTATCTAAGGAAGGGATAAAGCTTTGCATAGACATAATCCATCAAGTACGAGAGATTCCTGGAGTAGCTGGCATTCATCTCATGGCCATTGAGTGGGAGGAGACTGTGCCGGGGATAGTGGAGGCAGCCGGCCTTCTACCCCGCCCCAAATTTGACTAGATGAAAACACAGGACCAAGCTTATGAGCTTTCTTTAAAGCTGGCTCTGGAGAAGCTGGCGGGAGCAAATGCAGAAGGTATATGTGCCCGGACAGGAGCACAGCCGGAAGGAGAGGGCAGGATAGTCGTGGATTACCTGAACCGGTCGTATGTGGTCTCCCTCCCCGATGGCAAGGTGCAACTCAAGGAGGGGTTGGAAGTCCCTTTGAAGGAAAGGATCCTCATCCTTCACTACTTGACCTTCGCCAAAGGCACTCCTCTCAGCGGCAGTATGCTGAGCTATAAGCAGCTACCGGGTATAGCCAGCTACTACTCAGTGTTCTACCAGTTGGGCCTAAAGCCCATCCTGGAGCGCTTTGGAAAAAATCCTGGACTATTGATAGATGCTGCCCAAAATTTGGGAGGTCATAAGGTAGATTACGGCGATGCTGCCGTAACCATCAACCCTTTTCCTTGTGTACCTATAACCATAGCCCTATGGCGGGGTGATGAAGAGTTTCCTCCCCAGGGGAGCTTGATGTTTGACTCCACGGTTTCTGACTACCTTCCCTTAGAGGATTTACGGGAGGTCTGCCAGGCCACGGCTCGAGGATTAATCAGAATTTCTGCTCAGGAGAAGAAAAAATGGAATCAGAATTAGCTGAAATTTTAGCACCTTACGAAGAAAAGAAGGGAGTTCTTATTCCTGTCCTGCAGCAGGTTCAAGAAAAGCTGGGCTATATCTCAGAGGAGGCAATCTCCCAGATTGCTAAGACTCTGAAGCTATCGGGCAGTGATATATTCGGGGTTGCCTCTTTTTACACCCAGTTTCGTTTCGTTAAACCCGGTGAACATACAGTCAAGATCTGTTTGGGAACTGCCTGCCATGTGCGCGGTGGAGAGCAGATCCTGAACACGGTGAAAAGTTATCTTAGCATCGACACTGGGGAGACCACCAAGGATGGCAAGTTCAGTCTGGAGAGAGTGGCTTGCCTTGGCTGCTGTGCTCTATCGCCAGTAATAGTTGTGGATGAGGTTGTACACAGCAAGATGAACCCATTGAAAACAGCCAACCTTCTATCCTCTTATTACCAAGGAGGTGGAGATGAAGTTTGAGGAAACCAAAAAGAAAGCTATAGAAGAATGGGAGAGCACCACTCAGAAGAAGGTATGCATCCGTGTTGGCACTGCTACTTGTGGTCGTTCATCAGGAGCTCTGGATGTACTTAAGGCTATCAATGATGAATTGAGCAGACAGAACATTGATGCTAACGTCATGGAAGTTGGGTGCCTGGGGCTCTGCTACATTGAACCCATGATCGATATCTATAAGCCAGGCCATTCCCGTGTTATCTATGCTAATGTCACCCCTGATCTTATGCCTCAGCTTATCGAGGACTACCTGCTCAGGAACAATCCTCGCCCTGACCTTGCCCTAGGAACTATAGGTGAGGGTAATATTGAGGGTATCCCCCGTTTCTCTGAGTTGCCTATGATCAAGCCTCAGGTCAGGTTAGTATTAAAAAATTGTGGGCATATCGACCCGGTGAACATCAACCACTATATTGCGAATGGAGGTTTTGGTGGCCTGATCAAAGCCCTTAAAATGAAGCCTGAGGAAATAATTGAAGAGGTTAAGAAGTCAGGTCTACGAGGTCGGGGTGGTGCTGGCTTTCCTACAGGAACGAAATGGGGGTTTTGTCGCTCTGCCGAAGGTGTGGAGAAATACATTATCTGCAATGCTGATGAGGGGGACCCAGGGGCGTTTATGAACCGTTCTCTTTTGGAGGGAGATCCTTATTTAGTCCTGGAGGGCATGGTCATCGGTGCCTATGCTATAGGGGCTACTGAGGGCTATATCTATACTCGGGCAGAATATCCCTTAGCTATTAAGCGCCTCGAGGTAGCCTTGGATAGAATGAGGGAACATGGGTTCCTGGGTGAAGATATCCTTGGCTCTGGTTTCAGCTTTGATATGCGTATCAAGCAAGGAGCGGGTGCCTTTGTCTGTGGCGAGGAGACAGCATTGATGTATTCTATCGAGGGTAAAAGGGGAATGCCTCGTCCCCGTCCCCCCTTTCCCGCCACTTCTGGAGTATGGGGTAAGCCAAGCAATATAAACAACGTGGAAAGCTGGGCTGATGTGGCCAGGATCCTGGACCAGGGTGCTGATTGGTATGCCTCTTTCGGCACAGAGAGGAGCAGAGGAACCAAGACTTTCTCCTTGGCGGGTAATGTGAAGCGCACCGGGCTCATCGAGGTACCACTGGGTATACCCCTGCGTCAGATAATCTATGACATCGGTGGTGGCATTGTCGGCGATAAGGAGTTTAAAGGAGTGCAGAGTGGAGGGCCGTCCGGGGGTACCATACCGGCCAAGCTTATCGATACTCTGGTAGACTATGAGCATCTTGCTGAGGTGGGTTCGATCATGGGTTCGGGGGGCCTGATTGTCATGGATGAGGATAGCTGTATGGTGGACATGGCTCACTATTTTTTGGATTTTGTCCAGAAGGAATCTTGCGGTAAGTGTGTAGCTGGTCGTGTGGGTACGAGTCAAATGATGAACATTCTGGAACGTATCATTCAGGGTGAGGGCCAGCCTGGGGATGTAGAGAAGCTAGAGAGCCTGGCTAACACACTACTAGCAACTGGTCTTTGTGCCCTGGGGGGCACAGCTCCCAACCCTGTACTTACCACCATCCGTTATTTTCGTGAGGAGTATGAGGCCCATATAAATGAGAGACGTTGTCCAGCTAAGAGATGTACTGCCCTCACTTCCTACTATATATTGCCTGATAAGTGTGAAGGATGCGGTATCTGTTTAAGGGACTGCCCTGCTGAGGCTATCCAGGGTGGCAAAAGGATGGTGCACATTATCGACCAGTCCAAGTGCATCAAATGTGGTACTTGTTTTGATGTTTGTCCCCCTCGGTTCAATGCAGTGGTAAAAGTTTCTGGAGAAAAGGTAGAGGTTCCTCCAGAACCTGTGCCAGTAAAAGCTTCTAAAAAGGAATAAGGTTATGAACACAAAAGCTGAGATGAACCTTATAACTCTGAATATCGATGGGCAGGAAGTCAAAGTGGAGAGGGGATCTACCGTTTTAGAGGCAGCTAAAGCGGCCGGTACTTATATCCCCACCCTTTGTTATCACCCCGACCTCTCCCCCTTTGGTGCCTGCAGGTTGTGCATTGTAGAGATTGATAAAATGAGAGGCTTACCCACATCCTGCACCACCCCTGCTGACGAAGGAATGGTAGTTCATACCAATACTCCCCGCATACAGGAGCTCAGGCGTAATGTGTTTGAGCTTATATTATCCGAGCATCCCTGGCAATGTCTCACCTGTCCTAAAAATGGGCGTTGCGAATTGCAGGAGGTGGCCAGCCACATTGGGCTGGGGGAGGTTTCCGTACCCCCTATATATAAGAATCTTCCTAAGGACACAGAAAATCCTTTCTTCCGGCGAGATTATAACCTGTGTATCCTCTGTGGGCGCTGCGTCAGAATGTGCCAGGAGGTAAGAGGGGTGGGAGCCATTGCCTTTACCTATCGAGGAGGCCAGGCCATGGTAGGCACTGCCTTTGACCATTCCCTTCAGGATTCAGACTGTAAGTTCTGCGGTGCTTGTGTTGATGTGTGCCCTACGGCCGCCCTGATGGACAAAAGCAGTCTATGGGCAGGTATACCTGATAGGAAGGTTGCGACCATTTGCCCTTACTGTGGTGTTGGCTGCCAGCTTAAGCTTGAGGTTAAGGATGAGAGGATAATATCCTCTGTTCCTGATCCAGATGGTATAGTCAATCATGGTCAAGCCTGCGTCAAAGGCCGTTTTGGCATCAGGGAATTTGTCCATCACCGCGAGCGTTTGACCGCTCCCTTGATAAGAAGGAATGGAGAATTTAAGGAGGCATCCTGGGATGAGGCATTGGATCTGGCAGCTAAGAAATTGAAAAGCTATACCGCAGGTGAGTTGGGAGTAATTGCCTCAGCCAAGTGCACCAACGAGGAGAACTATGTGATGCAAAAATTTGCCCGGGCAGTTCTGGGCAATAACAACATTGACCACTGCGCTCGACTGTGTCATGCCCCCACTGTGGCTGGTCTGGTGCAAAGCTTTGGCAGCGGAGCCATGACCAATTCCATTAACGAAGTTGGCGACGCCGCCTGCATTTTAGCTATTGGCACTAACACTATGGAGGAACACCCTGTGATCGGAGTTGAAGTGAAAAAAGCAGTAAATAATGGGGCGAAGCTCATCGTAGCTAACCCTCGTGAGATTGATCTTTGCCACTTTGCTAGCCTCTGGATACGCCATAGCCCGGGCACAGACGTCGCTCTTCTCATGGGGATGATGCGGGTTATAGTGGATGAGGGGCTGCTTGACTCAGCCTTTGTCAAGGAAAGATGTGAAAACTTTGATACCTTCAGAGAGTCATTGAAGAGCTTTGGGCTTGATTTTGTCGAGCGTGTTACTAAAGTGTCACGCGACAGGATAATCGAGGCTGCTCGGATGTTCGCTACCCATAGCCCTGCCACTATTCTCTATGCCATGGGTATCACCCAGCATTCCCATGGCACGGACAATGTGATGGCTACTGCTAACCTGGCCATGCTTACCGGTAATGTAGGTAAACCTTCTACTGGGGTCAACCCACTTAGAGGGCAAAATAATGTACAGGGTGCCTGCGACATGGGTGCCCTGCCCAATGTCTATACTGGCTACCAAGCGGTAGCAGACCCGGCTATCAGAGAGAAATTTGAAGCTGCCTGGGAGTGCCGGCTGCCATCATCTCCGGGGCTGACTTTAGTTGAGATGATTGAAGCTGCCTACTGCAGAGAGATAAAGGCGCTGTACCTCGTTGGCGAGAACCCCGCATTAAGCGATGCAGATACCCAACATGTCCAAGAATCGCTAGCCCAGTTAGATTTTCTGGTAGTTCAGGATATCTTCCTTTCTGAGACGGCCGAATTTGCCCATGTTGTCTTGCCTGCAGCAAGCTTTGCTGAAAAGGATGGGACCTTCACTAACACTGAACGGAGGGTACAACGAGTGAGGAAAGCTATTGAGCCGATTGGCGATTCTAGGCCTGATTGGTGGATCACCTGTCAACTAGCTAAAAGGTTGGGAGGTAGAGGCTTTGACTATAGTTGCCCGTTTGACATAATGGAGGAGATTCGTGATCTTACTCCTAGCTATGGTGGCATAAGCTATGAGCGTCTGGAAAGTGGTGGACTTCAATGGCCCTGTCCTACCAATGACCATCCTGGTACACCCATACTCCATACGAATATTTTTACCCGGGGGAAAGGTAGATTCATTCCGCTAAAATATATTCTTCCCGGGGAGTTACCCGATGAAGACTATCCTTTGATTCTTACCACCGGGCGTAGTTTGTATCACTTCCATACCGGGACCATGACCCGTAAGGTAGCCGGGCTTAACATCATAGAGCCTGAAGGAGCGGTAGAAATTAGCCCCCAGGATGCTTTACCATTGGGCATAGCTCAGGGTGATAAAGTTAAAGTTAGTTCACGGCGTGGTGAGGTTATCACTAAGGCTAAGGTAACTGAGGTATCACCCCCCGGAGTGGTGTTTATGACCTTCCACTTTGCGGAAAGCGCGGCCAACATCCTGACCAATCCCAAGCTAGACCCGGTATCCAAAATCCCTGAATTCAAGGTCGCGGCAGTTAAAGTGGAGAAGATATGATCGCCTCATGAGAGATTTATATGCAGCGTCTTACCCCATCTTTACCAAGTTCTCCACCAAGAAAGTTGAAGACAGAAAGCGATGTTTATCATCGGTTGATGGAATCAGTCAGGACTCCCCGGGGACCCCGGCAAAGGCTCTTGCTTGATCTGGGAAGGCTCGACCTGCCGCAA
>DFBE01000042.1:7340-7549 GCA_002367275.1 Dehalococcoidia bacterium UBA3088
TCTGGCCAATTGTATCGAGGACATCGTAGCGGGTAAGAAATGGCTCATTCTACCGCCCAAGCACATTGAGGAGCTGGCCCAGCACTATGCTCAGCTTCTTATCAGAAAGGAAGTCAATCATGCCCCGGTATCACCAAAAGAGGAGAAAGACTGGGAAAAGGTAGACCTGAACTCTGTATCCAACTCGGAATGCCGCACCATAGGAGGAG
>DFBE01000049.1:0-1444 GCA_002367275.1 Dehalococcoidia bacterium UBA3088
AATCTAAAGAGTGACTTTGTCCACTTGAAGAAGCTTTTCTAAATGCCACCACCAATGAGAGGGAGGAATCCCTGCCCTCTCTCTCATTTCGGTAAGGTCAGCAATTTCAGAGATTGCAGCCAAGAACCTGGCCGCATTCTTCAGAAAGGTCCCATCAGCGACTTCAAGTCCTCTTCTCTCCTCCGGAGAAAGCTCCTTCTCCTTTTCAGCGATTTCGCTTCGGATGTCGAGAAGCTCAAGGATCTCGAACCCGCTGACTTCAGGGTAATGAACTTCCGCAGTATAGTGTTTTAGAAGCTCCTCTAACTTACTCATTTCACAACCTCCCTCATTTCCCCCAACAAAGCCACGCCTCTTCTACTCAAATATCTCTCAGCATTCCGAGGAGGAAAGACAGTCTCTATTATCCCTTCCTTAGAGGAGATTATAAACCATTCTTTCTTCTCAATCTCTCCTCNNTATAATACCTGTTCTCGCCAAATCTGTAAAGGTAGATTTTGCTTGTATCCTGATGAATAAGGTTTTGAATCAGTCTATTCAGATCCTCCAGGGAAAATTCTTTAGAAAGGTGTCCTCTTCTTTTTCTCTTCTCCAGATGCGTTAAATCCTTACCTGGCTTCCATTGAATACTCCTCCTCAGAGCTTCAAGGGCAACTTTAACTTCCTTCGCCTCATGACTCACATCTCCNNTAAATATGCCCCTAAATTGGGGCCACTTTTAGTGTATCAAATATAAAATTGTTGTCAAGAGAAAGAGCCTAACCCTCTCCCATCAAAGGAGAGGGAACAGTCCTCCCCCCCCTCGCGGGGGAGAGCTAGAGAGAGGGGCCGAGATTGCCTCGGGGCTTTGCCCCTTCGCAATGACGTAATAGGGGGCACCTATCTACCGACCAAATTGTTACAGACTCTCCCCCGCTAAGGTTATTTCAAGCATAGATTTTTTGTATTATAATTAGAGTATGCTGATTTTTACTGCGGGCTTTATCGGCTGGGCATTTTTCATAATCATTCAGGTTTTGCTGGGGATAGGGTCAGCGTGTTCTGTGGTAAGCGTTGCCGGTTGCCCCTGTGTAGTACCCTGGTCCCTGGGCATGTGTACTTCTATGGCAGCAGGTATGTGCTCGGGCATAACCGGGCTTCTGGGCGGCCTGCTTGAATGCATAAGCATCGTTGGTCTGGTGGGGCTCATTCTAGGTACTTTAGCCGGTGTTGGTGTATGTATCATCGGCATCCCCATAGCTCTGGTGACGATATTTGGGGCTCTTGTCGGAGGTGACGGTCTACTGGGTGCGGAAGCGGGAGAGGCTGGTGCGGAAGCGGGAGAGGCTGGTGGTGGCCTATTGGAGGGTCTTCTAGGAGAGGGTGGTCTTGAGGAGATTTTGGGTGAACTACTGACCATGTGTGTGGGAGGATAGGAGATTCCTGAGCGCATGCTTGAGCTTTT
>DFBE01000049.1:1462-7437 GCA_002367275.1 Dehalococcoidia bacterium UBA3088
TTAAATCTGAAGCTATTTCTTCAGATAGGGTAAATCATGGTCTGAGCTATCATCATTTACCCCTTGAGAATTTCTAAAAATTCCTCAACCTTAATTCCTGCTTGCCGAATTATCGCCCTAAGAGTTCCTTTGGGGAGATCCCCCGTATGGAGAGGGATGGAGATAATATGATGAGTTCCCGGCTTATACATGATTACATGACTTCCCGTTTGCCTCTTAACTACAAACCTTCCTCGTTCAAAAGCCTTCACCACTTCTGCTGGCTTGAGAATGGGAAGTTTTTCTCCCATTAGATAGCACTAACCTTAATGTCCTCAAACTGCTCAGGGATGGGAATTTCCTCCTCCCTGGCTACAGCAAGCCATCCACTGAGAGCATCCTTTATCATCTCCATTGCTTCCTCAAAGTTTTTGCCATAGGATATGCAGCCAAGAAGAGAGGGAACGGAGATGGTATATCCCCCTTCCGGTTCTTCTTGAAGCTCAAAAACTATCCCTGATCTTATGACATGGAATGTCCCCATTTATCCCTCCTTTCCTAGTAAGTATGGTTAAGCTGTCACTCTGAGCAAAGCCAAAGTCTCGGAACGGCAAAATGGATATTTCTTAGCTTCGACCACACTTTAATGTAGTGTTAACTCATTACCGAACTAGCTTATGGAAGGTGTGTTAAGCCAAATACTTGTGCCAGTCTTGGTTTAGCTTGCAATGAGTGTCACCGCCTCCCTATTCTCCTGGGCAATGCTCTCCTGTGCTCCCGAACTTCCAAGCCACGATTGCGCTCTCAGAGGAAATCTAGCAGGCTCGGTCTTCTTTCGGTTTCCTGGGGTTTACTCTCCTCTCTTATTCTGCTTTTTAATGCTTGCGTGGGCTGCATTTTTGCTATTACCTACCTGTGAGTATATTACCATTACAGACAACCACTCGGCAACATGTGGGTGACTAAAGAGTCTGTAACAATTTGGTCGGTGGATAGGCGCCCCCTATTACGTCATTGCGAAGGGCAAAGCCCTGAAGCAATCTCGGCGTGTTAACGGAAAATTAACATTTTTTGACTTGAGTAAAGGGCCAAGAGCCAGAAATGAGAAAGGAGCCCGAAGCGGGGTCAGGCTCCTTTTTGTTTTAAGCTGGCTTAGGAAATGGTAATATAGCCTTCGTCCTCCACAATTGCCTGGCCATCATCAAGGCAAAACTCCATGAAGGCCTCAATCAGCTTATTTTCGCTGGGCTCAGGGGGAAGATGGAGAAAGTACAGGGAACGAACCAGGGGATAATCTCCGCTCTGGCAGTTTTCCAGGGTTGGCTCCACCCCATCCAGGGCTAATCCCCTGACATCCTCTACATAACCCATGGAGACATAGCCGATGGCTGCCTCTTCATCTATTACCTTATCTTTTAACTCTTCATTGCTGTCAACCTCCAGAGCATCATCGGTTATATCCTCCCCTTCCATCACTTTTTCCTCAAAGAAATCTCTGGTCCCTGATCCTTCCTCTCGGGATACGACCACGATGTCCCAATCCTCCCCGCCAACTTCCTCCCAGTTAGTGATCTCACCGCTGAATATATCCCTTAGTTCCTCTATGGAAAGGTCATCTACGGGGTTTTCCTCATTCACTATTGCTGCCACACCATCCCTGGCAATCTCATGGGCCACCAGGTCAGGGTCGCCGGAGCCAAGCTCACGGGAGGACATCCCGATGTCCACATCACCGCCGGCACACTCTTCTATGCCTGCACTTGAGCCACCACCCTCAATCTCAAACGCCACATTGGAGTACTCATCCATGAACCCATCGGCTAAAGCTTCAGCTAAAGGTAGAACGGTGGTCGAACCGGACATGGTGATCGTCCCGCTTAGCCCTTCTCCCTGGGCCAGCCCCACTTGGGTAAGAGGAAAGAGGGAGCCAATGATGCATACACTTAAGGCTGTCTTTAGGGTCTTCCGCATTTTTATCACCTCCTTTCTTTTTAAGACTTAAAGGACCTATCCCGCTTTAGGACCTTTTGCTTATTATAATCTCTGATTATTAACAGAAGGTTAACATTTGGATCGTACTTCAAAGTGAAGGGCAGAAAGCGTGGGGATAATAGGCTTTCTTAAGGAGGGGGGAAGGTTTCGACCAGCTCTTCCAAAAGCAGGCGGTAGTCAAGATACATGGCCATTACTGACAGGGGCCCAAAACAAAAGCTAAGACAAGGCATCCCTGCTAGGTAGCTACAGATTATGGTTAATGGCCCAATCATATATTTCCTATCATCTGGGAAAGCGCCGTATCGATATACATGGCGCAGGGAGCAAGGATTCCCCCTAGAGGCCCGAAGCATAGAGGACCGATGCAGGGAAGCCCGGCGCAAAGACCTCCCAGGCTGCCCAAAATACCGCCACAGGTAATGCCGGCAAGGCCAGCCAAAATGCTTAAGATGGTGCTGGCGCAAATGCCTGCCGGAATGCAGTAAGGGACACAGATACAAGTGGTGCAGAATGGGCATGCCCCGGAGACCAAACACAAAGCCGAGCAAAGTGGAGCACAGAATGTTGCTCCCCCTCCTGCCCCCAGGAGAGTATATAAAGGAAAGGCACAGGGAGTGGCCAGCCAGCCCATGAAAAGGGTTAGGGGGCCAGGATATAAAAGTACCGGTGGTGTCATTTACTTTTCCTTTCCCATAGTTTTCATCTCATCTACGGTAGCAGGGCAGCAGGGTCATATAGAAAACCAAAGTAGGGAAGACACCAGGCGCAATAACAGAGCCTGTCTATGGCTTCACAAAATCCTCCCGCCCCATACTCTTCCGCCTTCCCGCATCCAATTACCTCTAAGAAAGGCCCACACAAAAAGAAGTTCAGGAAAATGTTAGCTATAGTGCTAAATAAACCAGGAGGCATTATTCGCTAGCTATCTCCCTGATCATATCGGCCAGTAATTCGTACAGGCTTTCCACGGCCGGATTTTCATATTCCACTTTGGCCTTCTTTTCCTCTGCCTTGGCTATCTTTTCCTCTGCCTTGGCTACATCTTCCAAAACATCCACCACATCTCCAACTTCCTCCATCTTCTTCTCCCTTTCCTCCCTGGGGGCCTCTATTCTACCTTCTATGTCCTCAGCTAAATCCTCTCCTTCCTCGATAAGCCCCTTCTTTTTCCCCTCCCCGGCTATTTTCCTGGTCATGTCCTGGACTTTTTCTACTGTCTCTCCTCTCTCCATCTTTGCTATTAGATTTTCAATTGCTATTACTTCTTCTTCCTCATCACTGCCGGCAGCAGAAGAAAAATCATCGGCATACTCCTCCACATCCTCTACCAGTCCAGGTATGCTACTTCTCATCCCCCCGATGTCTCCCTTAAGGATGGATGTCCTATCCGCTAGAGAAGACTCAGGAGTGGGCTTTCTTTTCACTTCCGGTGCTTGAGATTCCCCCCCGGAAAAAAGGCCCAGGATGCCCCCGCCAGAATCCTCAGAAGGTGAAAGTTGCCCCAAAAGAGAACCCAAAATACCTTTTTCCTGGGGAGCCTCCTCTTTTTTCGCTTCTGACCTTACTTCCAACTTGTCTGCTTTCTTCCTTGCTCTCTCTACCTTACCTCTTAGCTCCCCTACCTCTTCCATAAGCTCATATTCTCTTAGCTTATTCATTTTTTCTTTCTCTAGCCTTGAAAGCTCGTCTTCCAGGTCACCCGCTATCTCTCTTAGTTCACCTGCTCTCTCCATTAACTCTTTCTTTTCCTCCTCGGTTAGCTCCTTTTCCTCCGCTTTTTGCTCCTCGGTAGATAGGCATCTCCTTAGGAAGCCCAACATACCTTCCGAAGCTTCTGCCTCTTCCTTTCCCATAGCTTCCTCCACTTTCTCCCCTAAATCAATGGCCCTTTCCATCAATATGTTCTCCTTCTTTCTTATGTCCCCGGCTAGCTCATGTTCTTTGGAATTTATGTTCAGAGCCTGAACCTTGAGATTGGAGGCTTCCTTGGCCAGTCCTTTTAATTCATCTTCCAGGGGATAAATATTTTCCCCGAGAAGCTCCTCAAGTGAGTCGATTACTTCCTGCAGTTTTTTTATTTCTTCCTCTTCTCGTCCTCTATCCTCCTCATCTTCTTTCTCCTCCACTCTATCCTCTAGCTCTTCCTCCACCTCTTCTTTCCACTCTGCCACTATATCTCGCAGGTTTGATATCTCACCCCGCAGGTTTGAAATCTCCAGCATGATCTCTTCAGCGGCAGAGGAAATCCTCTCTGAGAGGGTGTTGGCGGTGGGGGCAGAAGGACCACCAAACAGACCCTCTCCCGTTAAAGAGGATAAAATGCCTGGTTGCTCCTGGGAGGCTACCTCACCGGGCACCAGGATGAGTAAAGATGCCCCTAAAAAGAGGGATAGAAATGCTTTCCTTCTGGTATGTAAAAACCTTGTTAAGATGTTAGCTTTACCCTTCATAGTTTTAAGTATTTTACATCTTACCTCAAGTCAATGTCGATGAGGCGAATCTTCTTTGTTCTTGTAATTATAATCTCCAATTGTTAACTTCAGGTTAACCATTGTCGTAACTAACTCGATAGAAATGTCCTCTTTCCAGGAAAGAGTGTATAAGGAGGCTGCTATCCATGTCGCAGGGCATCGACCGGGTTTAACCTCGCTGCCCGGAAGGCGGGATAGATTCCCGAGAAAAGGCCAACCGCCACCGTCACCACTAAGGCAGCTAAGACAGCATCCAGTGAGATCAGGGTCTCGATGATTCCCCCGGCAATTTCCATCCCTGAAACGAGTTTAGATATCCCACAGCCGATCAGGATTCCCGCCACTGCTCCACCAAAACTTATACCTATGGCCTCAAGGAGGAATTGGGTCAGGATATCTCTTCTCCTGGCTCCTACAGCCCTTAAGATTCCAATCTCTCCCGTCCTCTCAGTTACTGAAACCAGCATAACATTCATAATCCCGATTCCACCCACGGTTAAAGCCACTAAAGCCACCACCAAAAGGAACCACCCGAAAGTGTCACTGACTCCCGTCAAGGCCTCCTGGGCTTCTTCCATGCTGGCGATGACAAAATCGTCCTCCTGGGACGGGGCAATACGGTGCCTCTGGCGAAGGAGGGAGCTAATCCTATCCTCCTCATCAGTCATCCTGTCTTGTTCAGATATACGAACGTTTATCAGGTTTATGGTATGTTCCCCGCTGGGGGTACGGCGTGGCGCTACTCTCTGAGTAACAGTGGTTATGGGGATCAGGATCATATCATCTTCGTATCCCAGTCCGCTTCCTCCTTTACTCTCTAAGGTGCCGATAACATCAAAATGACGATCTCCGATCTTGATTAGCTTGTCCCCTGGGTCTATCCCGCCAAATAAGTTCTCAACAACCTTACTACCCAGGACGCAAACCAGCGATCTAAGTTCAATATCCTGGGGGGAGATAAACCTACCTTCTCCCAGCTTCATATTCCGAACAGATTCAATTTCTGGGGTTACTCCTACTATCCTGGTGCTGATATTCTGATTCCGGAATGTTGCCTGAAGTAAGGCATGCGCTTCAGGAGCAGCCACAACTTCAGGAGGGGAAGTGATGGCTTGAGCATCCTCCAACGTTAAGGTAGTAGCACTTCCTAGCCTTCCCTTTATCCCTTCCTCAACCGTAGCCCCGGGGGTCACAAAGATAAGGTTTGTCCCTATACCCTCAACCCAGGATTTAACCAGGACTTCCGTACCTTTACCCACAGATACTACTGAGACTATAGCCGCGGCGCCGATGATAATGCCCAGGATGGTCAAGGAGATACGTAGCTTGTTAGCACTAAGCCCCTTGAATGCTATCCATAGGTTATCGGTGAATTTCATCCTCCATCCACGACCATCCCATCCTGAATTTGGATCACACGTCTGGCATGGGAGCTAACCTTTTGGTCATGGGTAACCGTGATGATGGTGATCCCATCCTGCTGGTTAAGCTGATCCAGAAGGCTCATGATCTCCTCACTGGAATGGCTAT
>DFBE01000007.1:0-1460 GCA_002367275.1 Dehalococcoidia bacterium UBA3088
GACATTTCACCGCAGGACTTTTTAACCCTCTTGAAGTAACTCTTGAGGGTTCAGGACATTCTGGGGGTCCATCATTTTTTTAATCTTTCTTATAAGATTTAGGTTATCAGGCATCCGGGAATAAGTCGCCTCGGCTATCTTTCCCTGCAGGCGATCAAAGAAGGCCCCTCTTTCCACCAGCCTTACTTCTACCTCCCCTGCTAGTTCCCAAGCTCTTTCGTCTGTAGGAAAATCATACTCACAAAAAACCCCTCCTCCATAGGAAACAGAGATCAGCTTCCTGCCTATATCCCCCATGGAATACCCCTCAGACTTAATGGTATCATCTACTACTTTGTCAAACTCTAAGATTCGGTTAAATGTAGTATAAAAGCCCAAATGAGGGTAATCTATGGCATACCATGGTCTGTCCAGCAACCCATCCAATCCCGAAAGATCAAGAGCCTTTTTGTTAACCCTCTCCAGAATCATTCTTTCTTGGTAATCCACCAATTTCTTCCTCCCCTCCAAACCAATTATGGCTATCCAGGAAGGAAGACCATCCTCTCTCCCCAATAAGCCAGCAAATCCCATCCTGTCTAGGACAGTAGCTTCAATACAAAGTTCCCTGCGGGGGAGTTCCCTAATTAATCCCCAGGCCTCCTGGGCATTATCAAAAGCAAAGGCTAAGGTCCTCCTCTCTTCCCACATCGGAAAAACTGGTATACTTGCCCTAACTACAATGCCAAAAATATCATCTGAACCAAAATACCAATAGGAAAGAAAGGGCCCCATTTCGATCTGAACATCTGCCGCCTCCTCGGATATAGCATGAGAACCTGTCCTCTGAATTCTGCCATCAGATAGGACTACCAGCATATTGGTAGGCACTATTGTCTCAGGATACCTCGCCCCCCTTAGGCTTACTATTTTCTTCGTATACTGTTCTACCACAGAATGGGACGTAGCAGCTACTGGAGGTGCTAACTTGATATTGTACTTCTTTAGATCCTCTCCAAGATCTTCGAATGTGACACCGCGCTGTACATGAACCATTAAGTTTACAGGATCTACCCTCTCTATCTTGTTCATCTTTTTAAAGTCAACCAGAATCCCCTCTTCTGAAAGAATGGGCTTTGGGAAACAAGTATCCGAGGTGGTAAAGATGGGCAGTCCTAGATCAACAGCTAGCCCCAATATGCTTTGAACATCCTCTGCGGTATGTGGAAAAACTACTCTCAATTTGGAGCTTGTAACCGGCTCCCGAAAATAAGGGGATATATCACTTAATACATCCCCATCACCCACAACATGCTTTAACCTTTCATCTATGCTCATTATCTTACCCTCCTCCGATCCAATATAATCTTAAAGAAAAAGAATTATCCCATGTCAAAACAAACGGGACATGTTTTCCTGGAGAACTCTCGCTAATTCTTCTTTGAACTTGTCAAAGTAAGGAAGGCCCTCTTCTTCTACAA
>DFBE01000007.1:1526-2715 GCA_002367275.1 Dehalococcoidia bacterium UBA3088
GGGCTTAGCATCTCAAACATCTTCCTGGATAGCCAGGTCCGCTCATAGTTCCTATTAAACCTCTTGAAATCTTCAAGAGCACCCTCCTTGTCCTTTAAGGCTAGAGCAGCAATCTTGCCGCAAAGTAACGCTGCCACTGTACCAAAACCTATGAAAGAATCATGCATGCCAGAAAGGGGCCCGGCTAATATCTTATCCCCTACAAATAACCTGGGGTTGTTAAGATCTTTGACTGCTATCCCCTGCCCAAGCCTCTTCCACTGGTTAACCTTTACCCCCTGTCTCTCCTCAATCTGCTGGGTGCATTTATTCAATTGATCATCTGTTGTTCTTATGCTTCTTGACAGCAGTAACCCAAACCATAAGTTATTCATATTAGCAGAATAGAAATAATCGTTAGTATAATCATCGAAGTATACAATCGCCCACATTATCTTTCCCGACACCTTCTATAGCAGCTCCATACCCATGCATTGGGATGAAAGGAATCTCTAACATGTTCTCTATCTGGGAGTCTAAACCAGTGGCAATAATGCTGTTATCTGGAATATCAGCTAGACTTTGGACAGGGTGGGAAAATTCAAACTTCACACCTGCTCTTAATGCTTCTTTATAAAGATAATTGTCTAAAGAACTCTCTCTTGGACCTCTCTCTACTATGTATACAGTAGGGTTGAGCACAGCACGGCGGGAACGTACGCAAGCAACCCACTCCTTTAATTCCTGGAAGCAAGGATCTAAGTTTAGCCCTATATAATTCCAAGTCATCTCCTTATCCAAAGGAGTCAAATCTATCCGAGGGTTGTACGGAGCTTCACCAACCTTTGACCCTTTCTCTAGAACTAAAACCTCATAACCATCCCGGGCTAAATTAATAGCCGCAACCATACCCGACACTCCTGCACCTACTATGCAAACCTTATTCGCACCCATCAGTTTATCCCTCCCCCTTTCTAATCTGACTCAACTCGATCTATAACCCACTCGATATACCTATTGTGGGGTTCATCTTGCCCCGCTTCATACCATTTAAGTGCTTCTCTACTCGGACTAATAGCCACCAAGGCATTAGCAGCAGAACACCTCACACTAAAATCCCCGTCACCCAGCAGAGATACCAAACTTTCTATAGACTTCTCACTTTTCAGCCTCCCCAAAGCCAGGGAAGCATACTGACGCACCAATGCAT
>DFBE01000007.1:2812-5256 GCA_002367275.1 Dehalococcoidia bacterium UBA3088
ACCTAGAGCCCAGGAAGCATGCCAATGCAATGCATCATTGCTCGTCTCCAACACCTGGAGTAGTGGCCCCACTCCCTGAACATCGCCCATTTTCCCCAGAGCTTCTGCTGCTTCTCTTTGTACCCGCCAGTCGTCATCGCTAAGTGCAGTGATTACTGTTACCAAAATCTCTCTATCCTTAATCTCACCTAGAGCCCAGATAGCAAAACGCCGCACATCTCCATCAAAGTCCTGGGCTACCTCTACCAAAGGCTCCACCGCTCGCCTATCTTTGACCTTCCCCAAGTCCCGCGCAGCATCCGCCCTTACCTTACTATCTTTGCTTTTGAGGTCCTCTAAGAGACCCTCAAAATTCTCCATGCTTCTTAATGACCTCCTGTATATCTCTCTGAGTTTGTGCAAGCATCTCCGCTACTCCAGCCAAGGCTCCTCCATCAACCCTGATCTCCTCGCCGGTGATGTAGTCTGACTCATCGGAGGCTAAGAAAACTGCAACACGGGCTACATCCTCTGGCTCCCCTATCCTCTTTATAGGTAGAAAGGCCTCAATGGACTCTTTTAGCTTATCACTCATCATCAGAATCCCAATAAGCTGAGTGTTGATATACCCTGGGCAAATAGCATTGGCATTAATGCCCATGCGACCATAGTCCACTGCTAGCTGTTTAGTGAAATGTATCATTGCCGCCTTAGCTACGCAATATACATTGAGGCCTTGTTCTACAATAATACCCGCTGCAGAAGATGTATTAACCTTTTCCCCGCTTTATCATCTCAGGAACCACCCTTCGACAACAAAGAAATGCTCCTTTTAGATCGACATTCATTGTGCGATCCCAATCCTCGACAGATATATCCGCTATACCTCCAGGCATAGGAGGACCACCAGCATTGTTCACTAATATATCTATTTTTCCCCACTTATCCAAGGTGACCTTTACCATCCTGTCGATATCTTCTGCTTTAGTAATATCGACTTGAGCGACCATAGCTGCCTCTCTGCCCGCTTTACTATTTATCTCCTTTACGGTGCTTTCTATGTCTTCACGCTCAGCTATATCCGCCACCACTACCTTGCCCCCTTCACCAACAAAAGCCTCGGAAATGGCTCTCCCTATCCCTCTTTGCGCTCCAGTAACAATAGCTACCCTATCCTCTAGCTTCACTTTTAACCTCCTAGTTCTACATTCTAACATTTGCTATTACGCTCCCTCACCGTCAGCACCACCGCTGTCCAGATTTCACCATTCGCCAGTGCATGCCTTACTTCTATACTTTAAGCTCCTTTCCCAACATTCCAACTCCGTAATTAGAGCGGTCGCATATATCGTTTGGGTCAAGAGCTCTCTTTATTCTCTCCTGCCAGACATGGAAGCTGGAACTAAGCTCACCCAGCTTTTTAACTCTCGTCTCCCAGGTAAAGTCAGCACTAGGGCTATATAGAGCAAGGGTGATATCACTGTGCTCGAAACCATACTTCTCACCCAACTTGTTTTTCCGCTCTGCCTCTATAATCTCCATAGCTGCTTTGCTTGACTCCGGGTCCGCCGGGTCATAATGGAATTCAATCTCTGAATACGCATAAGGAGCATTATCGAAGACATTGAAGTACAGGGTATTGGACCCATCATTCAATAGTCTCTTTCCCCTCGTTGTATATTTTTCCTTAAGCATCTCCCCGGTGGGATACTGGTACCTATTCACTGCTTCGCAAGTTCCCCCATAGCCAGAAGTGATCAAGAAGGAGCCGCCCATACCATGCACTATATGAGTATCGTTACCGAAGATAAACAAGCTAAGGAAGGGATCTGCAATTTCACTCAGAGAAAATTCTCCGATCTTGAGCTCCTCCAGTATAGGGAGAATTGAACCTCCAGTTTCAGTCAATATCTCCTCTAAGACCATCTGCTTCCAAGAAAGCTCCTTTTGGGTTTGGGCAAACATTATGAGCATCACTGGATACTTGAACTGATCCTGAAGCGGTTCTACCATACCCTTCATCGATTGTATAAAGTCATACCCCTGTTTACCTCCTAGCCCTACAGTCCCTAAAATACGCTCCAATCCTCCATGGGCGCTCAAGGCATAAGCTATTTCAGAGTCAACCACCTTGTACAGAAAATCAATGATGTTCTCCCAGTGAGGAAATACCGGAATATAGCCCTTACATAACTCCAGACCCTCCATTTTTAAACGGTAGGGCATAAAGTAGGAGATAGGAGGATCTGATATCTCAGTCTCCAGTCTTGTTGGTCCGGGCCAGTCATGTAGCTTGATGGCACATTTGGTGAATATGCCTAAGCTCCCTAAAGCTCCAGAGTTCCCCCGCACCACTCCTCTAAGACTGGGGCCGGGCCCGTCACTTGTAAACCAGCTATCGGGGGGACCCAGTTTTAACAATTCTCCTGTAGGAAGAACCCATTCTATCCCTAAGGCATTACGAG
>DFBE01000009.1:0-2449 GCA_002367275.1 Dehalococcoidia bacterium UBA3088
ACTTTCTCATCTCCCCTTCCTTCCTCAGTAGGCCAAAAATGTCTGGGAGTCGATCCACATGGCTATTACTGACCAGGGGATGCCCCCGCAGGCTCCTCCACACATCCCTAGCCACAGGTTACATAACAAAGTTAGCGGACCAATCATCTTTCACCTCCTTCAATATCTCTCCACATCACAGCATATCATCAATCATTGCCCAGAAGGTACAGGGAAAAATACAGAGCTGGTCCAGGGTGGAACAGAACGTCCCTATCCCCAGCATCCCGCAAATCATCCCCAGGCACATCCCGCAGGGAGGACAGGATGCCAGAAGGCTATAGCATATGGTAAATAAACCCGTCATCTTTTACCTCCTTCCACTGACCCTCTAACTACTTAAGAGAATAAGACCTCAGTATCTGCACCTCCCCGGTCATGACATTCTGGGCCTGGACTATGTTTTTGGCCTCCGGTGAGTACCACTCAACGTATGCCGGCCGTTGGGAGTTTTTGGGATACTGCACTATGCGAAAGCAATCAAGCTTCCCGGCTGGCCCAGCGTCGATGACATCCTTTCCCTCCACCCGGTAGGTAAACTCACTTTTCTGCTCTGCAGTGCTGGTCTCCCCCAATCGGGTTTGGGTGGTCTTGGTGGTAGTGCGCACCTCAAACCGCATTCCTTTCTCCATGGGGAAAGGTTGTCCCCGGATGAACTCTGTAGAGTTCTCAATGCAGAGTACACAGGGCAATCCTTGAAACGACCCCCAGAGCTGTACTCTTACTGGTGAAGGAGCTAGAGGTCCTTTCTGCTTTTCGTACCATATGGTTGCGTTGCTGAACACCCCCATGTAGCTGGGAGGGTTGTAGGAGACGTCGAACATCCAGCAGTTCCTCCCGTCAACTACATCTGACCCTTTACAGATGTAGGTCAGAAGATACTCCACACCGTAGGATTCCAGGCGGTAGACCCACTGATCGCCAGCAGCATAGGTAGGCAGATTCACTTCCTTTCCTGCGTAAGTATCACTCACCAAGACCGGGGTCAATATCAAGCTTGCCGCTACTGCTACCAAAGCCATCCGTTTCACATTACTTCATCTCCTCCTCTATTCTCTACTTTCTTAATGCATCGACGGGATTAAGGCCGGATGCCTTATACGCCGGATACAGACCAAAGATAAGGCCAGTACCCATGGATATAATAAAAGACATCATGATGATTTCGGGTGAAACTATACATAGCGTGCCCCCTCCGCTACCCATAAACCTCACTATTTTATCAATCATTCCTGGCAGCCCCCATATGCCCAGTACGATTCCCACTATCCCTCCCCCCACCGTGAGGGCAAAAGCCTCCAGGGCAAACTGCACCAGGATATCTCTTTTCATCGCCCCCATAGACTTACATATGCCTATCTCTCGGGTCCTTTCGCTCACCGAGACCATCATAATATTCATGATCCCTATTCCGGCCACGCTTAAAGATATCATGGCTATGACACTCAGGAATATGGTGAAGGAGCTAGAAAGCTCATTCACCATCTTTATCTGCTCCTCCATGGAGGTAATAAAAAAATCGTCATCCTGATCTGCCTTTAGACGGTGTCGCTTGCGGAGTAGATTCGTTATCTCATCCTTCTTTTGGTCTATCTCACTCCGTTCCTTAACTTCACTGGTTATACAGCTTATGCTATGGCCCCCCTCGGGAGTGCGAACGTTTACCATTCTTCGCACCACGGCGGATATGGGGACAAACACCGAATCATCCTCATAGCCCATCCCCGACCCCGCTTTGCTCTCCAAAAGACCCACCACCTGAAAGTAATTATCCCCCAGCTTTATCTGGCTTCCCACCACTCTATCACCCTTAAAGATCTCTTTAGCTACCTTGTTGCCCATTACCGCCACCAGAGAGCTGGACTCAACATCTTCTGGAGTTATGAACCTACCCTCCTTGAGGTTGAGTTTGCGGATCCACTCAAATTCATACGTCACCCCTATGGCCTTGGTATCTATGTTTTCCCCTCCATAGGATGCCGAACAGGAGGCCTGTGCCTCCGGAACAACATCCACACCCTTGACGGAGGAAGCTATGGCATCGGCATCCTCCCAGGTAAGGGTGATGGCGCTTCCTGCTTTCCTGACTCTCTTCTCCACCACCGCCCCCGGGGTTATGAACAGAGAATTAGTTCCCAGGCTCTCCAGTTGCGATACCATGATTTGCTCATTTCCCTTGCCTATGGACATCAGGGTGACCACCGAAGCTACTCCGATGGACACAGATAGGATGGTAAGCAGAGTGCGCTGCTTGCTGGCCAGTAGCCCCTTGAAGGCCAGCTTGCATATACCCTGGAAGGTCTTCATCAGTTCTCCTGGCCATTATTCACCGGTTCATCACTGGTCACCAATCCGTCCTCAATACGGATAATGCGCCGGGTACGGGCAGCCACACTGGGATCGTGAGTGA
>DFBE01000009.1:2517-3755 GCA_002367275.1 Dehalococcoidia bacterium UBA3088
CTGAGAGCTCGGTGGGCTTATGATGGGCTCGATCAGAAAGCCCCACCTTTTCCAGGGATTCTAGGGCCAATTTTCGGTTGGATGTGCCCCGGTAGACCAGGGGAAGCTCCACATTCTCCAGGGTATTAAGGTGAGGTAGAAGGTTATAGCTCTGGAAAACGAACCCTATCTTTCTATTTCGGATGCGGGCGAGCTTACCATCAGAGAGCCTGGTTACCTCTATCTCATCCAGCTTGTAACTTCCCGAGCTTACCTTGTCCAGGCACCCCAGTATATTCATCAGCGTGGATTTTCCTGACCCTGAAGGCCCCATTATGGCTACCATCTCCCCATCATTCACCTCAAGGTCAATGCCCCGGAGTACAGCCAGCTCAAGATCTCCCATGCGATACACCTTTCGGATGTCTGATACTTTGATCACAGTATGATTAGCGTTTCGCCGCCTTTAAGGCCGGATATAATCTGGGTATAGTCTCCCTCTATCCGTCCCGTGAATACTGGCTGCTCCTGTGCCTGGTTATTATCCTTTACCACATATACCTTACCCCCCCGAACAGCCATATTGGGGACCCACACTATATTCTCCTCCGTCCCGATGGTGATCTCCGCCAGCGCGCTTGACCCTTCACGGAGCTGCATGATAAACCGGGGAGGAGGGTCCACCTCCGCTACAACCTCGTAGGTAACTACCCCGGAGGTTGTTTCCGAGGCGAGGGGAACATTCTTCACTCGACCATCAAGCTTCATGAAGGGGAAAGCATCTAAGGACACTTTGATCGACTGACCCATCTTAATCTTGTCTATATCCATCTCCCCTACATCGATAGTTATCTCTACTTCACTGGGGTCGATGAGGCTTACGATGGGCACAGTGCCGCTTATTCTTTCCCCTTCCTCGATGTCTATTATCTCCTCCACCACTCCGTCAAAGGAGGCCTCAAGCACTGCTCCAGCAAGCTTATCCTCAGCATCTTTCAGCGCAAGTTCGGCATTCTCCACCTGCAACCGAGCATTGTCCACCTGCAACNNNNCGCCTGGCTTGCTTTAGTTCCGGACTTTCAGGTTCCCCATCTTCATTCATCTTCTGGTACTCCTGATACTCCTCCATGGCATGCCTCATATTATCCACACTCTGAAACACCCGATTTAAGAGCTGGTGGAAGGAGCTTATGTAATTCACCAGCCAGCTTACCCTATCGATGGTCTCCATCAAATCCTTGGGGGGAGTCTCCAGTCCA
>DFBE01000003.1 GCA_002367275.1 Dehalococcoidia bacterium UBA3088
TAGGAACTATTCTGGGAAGTACCATTCTATCTCTTAGCCTGAGCGTGATCGTCACTGGAGCTATACTGGCCACCCTGGTTGAGCTTTTGTCCTTTCGCTTTGATGATAACCTTACCATTCCTCTAGCCAGCTCAGGCGGAATGTATACGGTTAAATTAATGCTTACGGGATAGAACCAGAGAAGCCATGGGCTTATAATTTAAAGGAGGAGCTATGTCATCCCCAAAAGTAGATACAACTACACCACAGGCAGGAGTAGATCTTAAACAGATGGCCCAAGGTTTGCGGCGTTCAGTCCTGGAAATGATATATCAGGCAGGGAGTGGCCACCCTGGGGGATCGTTGTCAGCGGTAGAGGTGGTAACTGCCCTATTCTTCTGTATTCTGCGTCACCGCCCTCAAGACCCAGGGTGGTCAGATAGGGATAGGTTTATCCTCAGCAAGGGTCATGCCGTCCCTCTTCTATATGCTGTTTTGGCTCAAATGGGATACTTTCCATCCTCTGAGCTATCTAGTCTTCGAAGGTTAGATAGCCGTCTTCAGGGCCACCCCGATAGAGATCTCTCGATGGGGATAGAAACATCCACCGGTTCCCTGGGGCAGGGGCTTTCCTTTGGGGTAGGAGTAGCTTTAGCTGGTAAACTCGACCAGCAGGACTACCGGGTATATGTTCTTTTGGGAAATGGCGAGTGTGACGAGGGGCAGGTGTGGGAGGCAGCCATGTCGGCTGCCCACTTTAAGCTGGATAATCTCACAGCCGTCGTGGACCATAACCGGCAGCAGCTGGATGGGTGGACCAAGGATGTAATGGATCTGGGGGTTCTCAAGGATAAGTGGTCATCATTTGGTTGGGAGGTGATGGAGATAGATGGCCATAATTTCGACCATATCCTTTCCGCATTTGAAAAAGCCAAGGAGGTCAAGGGTAAGCCTACCGTCATCATCTCCCACACCACAAAAGGAAAAGGGGTAAGTTTCATGGAGAACAATCCTGATTTTCATGGCCGGGCCCCTACCCGGGAGGAGATGGAGAAAGCCCTGGAGGAGCTTTAATGAGGCAGGCCTACGGAGAAACACTGGTGGAATTGGGCAGGGAAAGGAAGGACATTATAGTCCTGGATGCCGACCTTTCTCATTCCACCCACACCAATATATTTGCTCAAGAATTTCCGGAGCGTTTCTTTAACTGTGGCATTGCTGAACAGAACATGATGGGGATTGCTTCGGGTCTGGCATCATGCGGGAAGACCGTGTTTGTCTCCTCGTTTGCGGTATTTGCTACCTGTCGTTGTTTTGACCAGCTCCGGATGTGCATCGCTGAGCCTGGAGCGAATGTCAAGGTGGTAGCCACTCATGCGGGGATCAGTGTGGGGGAGGATGGATTTTCTCACCACTCCATCGAAGATCTGACTCTGGCTCTCTCCCTTCCTCACTTCAGGGTAATAGTTCCTACTGATGCCATAGAGACTCGGGGAGTGGTAAGGCTAGCTGCAGAAAACGATGGCCCTTTCTACATCCGACTTCCCCGCCCTAAGGCACTCCCGGTGCTACCGGAGGACTACCATTTCTCCTTAGGAAAGGCCTATACCTTAAGGGAAGGAAGGAATGCTACCATTATAGCCTGTGGCCTGATGGTGGCTAAAGCGATGGGAGCAGCAGCGAGGCTGGAGGCAGAGGGGATTTCCTGCCGCGTGCTCAACATGTCCACTTTGAAGCCCCTGGATGAGGAGGCTATAGTTAAGGCAGCCCGGGAAACGGGGGGAATCGTCACCGCTGAGGAGCATCTGGAGCATGGAGGATTGGGAAGCGTGGTGGCCCAGGTGGTAGTCAAGCATCACCCTGTCCCGATGTCATTTGTAGCCATCAAGAACACTTATGCTAAGTCAGGCGAAGCCAATGAGCTTCTTAAAAGATGCGGACTGACGTCTTTCGACATCGAGCGAGAGGTAAAGTCAGTAATAGGTATGGAGGGGGGCGGTTAGCTCAGGGGTTAGAGTGCTTGCTTGACATGCAAGAGGTCAGTGGTTCAAATCCACTACCGCCCACTTTCTTTTATAGGTGCCTGCGTAATTATTCATAGTCCTCCCTCCCGCAAGGGGAGGGAGTTAGAGGGAGGGTGATATGTTTGAGCAGCTTCGAGAAGGAATAAGCAGCATATTTCAGGGATGGGGGAGGAAGGGAAAGCTCACCGAGAAGGATATAGACGAAGGGCTGCGTCAAATGAGGAGAGAGTTTCTGGCCGCTGATGTAAACCTCAAGGTGGCCAAGGAGCTCATCCAGAGAATAAAGGAGCGTTCTCTTCAGGATAATGTTATCTTAAGCTTAACCCCTGCCCAACAAATAGCTAAGGTAGCTTATGAGGAACTAACATCTGTCCTGGGGGAGAAAGAGACTGACCTTACCCCTCACGGAGAACCTCCTTTTGTGGTGATGTTAGTGGGACTTCAAGGCTCAGGAAAGACCACCACGGCAGCTAAGTTGGCTTTACGTCTTAAGCACTCAGGCGGGCATCCCTTACTTTCGGCCTCGGACACTCGGCGCCCAGCGGCGCGAGAACAACTCTCGACTCTGGGGAAGGCCATCGACGTCCCTGTATACGGTGATGGCCAAGATCCTCTCGATGTTTGCCGTGGTGCGAAAGATAGAGCCAGGGAGAGCCATCTGAACTGGTTGGTCATCGACACCCAGGGTCGTCTCCACATAGACTCCGGCATGATGGAGGAGATATCTTGCATCAGGAATAAACTTTCTCCTCTCGAAGTATTGCTGGTCCTTGACGCCATGACCGGCCAGGAGGGGGTAAGGATAGCCGAAGAATTTCACCGCTATCTGGAATTGACTGGAGTCATCCTCACCAAGATGGATGGTGATGCGCGCGGGGGAACTGCCCTCTCCATTAAGGAGGCTATGGGCATTCCGGTGAGGTTCATCGGGATGGGGGAAAGACTGGATGACCTGGAAGTTTTTCGCCCTCAGAGGATAGCCTCCCGGATATTAGGGAGGGGCGATATCGAGACCATCGTCGAACGTGCCCAGGAGGCAGTGAGCGAAGAGAAGGCCAAGCTATGGGAGAAGAAGCTAAAAAAAGGAAGTTTCGACCTCAATGATTTCCTGGAGGAGCTCCGGGGGCTTAAGAAGATGGGCCCTTTAGAGCAGATGCTGGAGCTTGTGCCCGGACTGCCCTCTCACAAGCTTACTGTGGATGAGAAAAGGTTAGGCCATGTGGAGGCCATAATACTATCCATGACTTTGAGGGAGCGCCGCGAGCCTCATCTTTTGGATGCCAGTCGCAAGCGGCGCATTGCCCGGGGAAGTGGAACTACTGTCTTGGAAGTAAATCAGCTGCTCGCCCAATTTGAGAAGACACGGAAGTTGGCCAAGAAGTTAGGTTCTCCCCAAACCAAGCTATTCCAAAAAGTCCTTAAGCTTCCTTGAACGGCTGGGGTGGCGCAACTTGCGGAGCGCCTTAGCCTCTATTTGCCGTATCCTTTCTCGGGTGACTTTGAACTCCTGACCTACTTCTTCCAGCGTTCTTTCCCTTCCTCCGCGAAGACCGAAGCGCAGCTCAATTACCCTCTTCTCCCTCGAAGTTAAGGTGGAAAGAACCTCATCTATATGCTGTTTTAGGAGCTCATCGGAGGTGGTATCCGCGGGAGAGATGGTATCATGGTCGGCAATAAAGTCCAAAAGGGAGCTATTATCTTCTTCACCGATGGGTATTTCCAGGGGGACCGGCTCTCGGGCAGTTTCCAGGATGTCAACTATCTTTTCTTGAGGAATATCTATCCCTTGAGCAATTTCTTCTATAGTCGGCGCCCTACCCGTTTTTTGCTCTAGATCCCTGGATATCCGCAGTAACTTGGTGATGGTCTCCACCATATGGACGGGTATGCGTATAGTTCTGGCCTGGTCAGCTATGGAGCGGGTTATAGCTTGGCGGATCCACCAGGTAGCGTAGGTAGAGAATTTATAACCTCTTCTCCAGTCGAACTTATCCACTGCCCGTAGAAGTCCGATATTACCCTCCTGGATGAGGTCCAAAAAGGACATGCCTCGCCCATTATGTTTTTTGGCTACACTGACCACCAGTCGGAGGTTGGACTTCACCAGTAGTTCCTTAGCCCTCTCCCCTTGCTCTATGATCTCCTTCTTCTTTTGCTCCCATTTCTCCTCCAAAGAAGGCGGATCACGGTCTAGCTCAGGGATAAAATCGAAGATAAGGTCAGAAAGGTTGGAGATACTCACGAATTTTTGCCTCGCCTCCCCATAATCTATATTTAGCTTGGTGGCTACCTCCTGGATAAGCGAAGCCGGGTATTCATTTTGCAATATTTCCTGGAACTCAGGGTTAGTAAGGTAATATAGGAAATTTTGGTCTTCAGCCTGGCCTAAACACTCTCCTATTGCCTTCATTAGAGGAAGAAGATACTCAAGCTCCGAGACTGCGCTGTCCAGGGTAGGGAATCTGTTAACATATCTTACGAGCTCTATCCGGTGGCTTGAATCCCTCTCCTCCCACTTCTTGAGCAGAGGCGTCTTTCCGATCTCATAAAGATAGGCGCGAATAGGGTCGATGAATTCTACTATTTCCTCAACCTTTACCGATTCTTCTTCTTTGGACTCTTCCACTTCTCCCTTAGTCAATCCTTCCATTCTTACTTACGCTCTACTTCCTTTAGCATCTGATTGATCTTTAATCCATATTGCTCTAATCTTGCCATCTCCTCCCTGTCCCCACCCACCAACGCTTCCTTAAGCAGGACTTCCTCCTTGAGCTTTAGATCCCTGAGCCATCTCCATTTGAGACGATGGATAGAGGACCATAGCACCTCCTCCGCCTCTTCGTCCTTAAGCGGAGGAAGGTCGCGTGCCTTAAGCTTATTTACCTTTTCGGAAATGACAGCATCTTCGAGCTTACCTGGATCTTCACCCATAAGGGCAACTAAAACTTCCTTGCTCTCAGCGTTTTGAAAATAATCCTCTGCTTCTATTATACTCCTATTCTTAAGCTTGGGATAATGCAAAAGCAAAGAGAGAAGGTACTCCTCCATGGTGCTCTCATCTTTGCTAAGGATGGGCTTTAAGTTTCTTTCGGTTTGCTTTTGCGGCAAAACAGAAAGAAGGTCATCTTCGGTTACTTTGACCATACGGGAAAGCCTTTGTACATATAATGATCTTGTTACAGGATGTTTGATCTTGGCCACCACCGGAAGGAGCCGGTCTAAAGCCTGGGTGCGCCCTTCAATAGTATTGAGATCTAGCTCTGAGGCCGTGAGGTCAAAGCAATAGTCAATGGCTGGTCTAGCTTCCCGGGTAATCTCCTCCCATACCTTAGGATCCTTTTGGATTACCTCATCAGGGTCCTTACTTCCCGGGATTATAGCTATCTTGAGCTCTGCCCTACTCTCGTTCTCAAACTTTACCTTCCCCCGGGAGTCGGGAATGGGGACAACTTGCGTGAGATTATCTCCTACCACCTCTATTCCCCTGAGGGTGGCCATCTTTCCTGCCGCGTCGGCGTCCAGAGCCAGAACAATGTTGGAAGTCAGCCTTCCCAAAAGGCTAACCTGCCTTGAAGTGAGGGAGGTCCCCATGGAGGCAACTACATCGCTGAACCCATTTTGATGAGCCATGATGACATCCATATATCCTTCCACCACCACCACTCTTCCTCTCCTCCTGATGCTTTCCTGGGCACGGTCGATGCCGTAAAGAAGGCTTCCTTTATCAAACACCCTGGTTTTGGAGGAATTGATGTACTTAGGCAGGGAATCATCCAGAGCGCGAGCTCCAAATCCACATACCCTACCCCCCTCGTCTTTTATAGGGAAGATCAACCTTCCCCGAAATCGATCCTCTTCTCCCCTTTCTCCCAGTACCAAAAGTCCCCCCTCTATCATTTCATCCCGAGAGAAGCTCAAGGAAAGGAGATGCTTTCTCAGACTGTGAGCTTCCAGGGGAGCAAATCCGAGCTCGAAGTCTAATATAGATCTCTCGCTTATGTTTCTACCGGCTAGATAGGAGCGAGCCTTCCTCCCTGAGGTTCGCAAAAACTGATGATAAAAATGGGCCGCCTCCTCATTTAAGCGGTATAGGCTCGAAGATGCCTCCGCAGGCGGTTGAAGTGAGACCCCTGCTCTAGGGGCTAACATATGAATGGCATCTCTGAATTCTATCCCCTCCTTCTTCATCACGAAGGAAAACACATCTCCCCCTTGAGAGCATCCAAAGCAATGCCACCTTTGGTCCTGGGGGAAGACGTAAAAGGAAGGATGGGTGTCCTTGTGAAAAGGGCAAAGGCCCCGGAAGTTCTGTCCTGTTTTTTGAAGCAGGACATATCCTGAGATCACCTCTGCTATATCCAATTTTTGCCTTATCTCATCCACTACTCTCATTTAGAAATATCCTTGGCCTGTGAAATAGCATACTGATCGGTCATACCCGCAATATAGTCCACTGTTCCTTCCTCTCCCTGATAGCCCGGGGGAAGCTTCTCCGGGTGGGAGTTGAAGTACTGGTAGAGAAGCCTTAAGATCCTTCGAGATCTGTGGGCTTCCGTGCAATTTGCCGACACCGAATATACTCTCTGAAACAGGAACTCATGCAGAAGGTTGGCTGCTTCAAGCACCGGAGGGCTCATGTCAAGCTTACCAGCGCTTGAGGAAAAGATAATGTCTTTAACGAAGGTGTTGATCCTCTGTGAGCGGGAGATTCCCAGTGTATGAGTTGCCTCAGAGGGCAAATCAGAGGGGGTGATTATCCCTGCCCTTATGGCATCGTCTACATCGTGGTTTAGATAGGCAATGACATCGGAAAGCCTGCATATCTCTCCTTCCAGAGTGGAGATATCATTTGGCCATTCCAGAATCCTCTTTCTTCCTTTAGAGTGTTTCAAGATCCCCTCCCTTACTTCATACGTAAGGTTAAGGTTCTCCAGAACATCTACTACCCTTAGACTTTGTTCACTATGCCTGAACCCAAAAGGTAAGAGCTCATCCAAGACCTCTTCCCCCACATGGCCGAAAGGGGTATGCCCCAGGTCATGCCCTAAGGAGATGGCCTCAGCCAAGTCTTCATTCAGGTTGAGCGAGCGAGCGATGGAGCGGGCAATCTGGGACACCTCCAGGGTATGGGTGAGGCGAGTGACAAAATGATCTCCCAGGGGGGTAATAAACACCTGGGTCTTGTGCTTTAGGCGGCGGAAAGATTTTGAGTGAAGGATGCGGTCTCTATCGCGCTGAAAGCAGGTTCTCATAGAACAGGGCTCTTCCTCCACCATCCTCCCTCGAGAAAGCCTGCTCTTCATAGCATAGGGCGAAAGGGTATCTTCCCTCTCCTCCAGCCTTTGCCGGATGTCCATCCCTAGGCACGGAAAGCTTTAGCCTCTGCAGAAGCCACAATCTCCCGGGTCTTCTCAATCATATCCGGATTCGCCGATACCGAAGTTATCCCCCATTCCACAATTTTCTGAGTAAACTCAGGGTAGAATGAAGGAGCCTGACCACAGACAGAGCAGGTTACATTTCTGCGCCGTGCAGTGGTGATGGTTCTCTCCACCGCCCACATAACTGCCTCATTTCTTTCGTCAAATTCCTCAGCCAGCCTGGGATTGTCCCTATCTATACCTAGCGTAAGCTGGGTCAGGTCATTTGAACCTATGGAAAGTCCATCTATTCCGCAATCGATAAACTCATCCAGGAGAATGACATTGGAGGGGACTTCTACCATCATCCATAGCTTAAAGTCATCCGCTCGCCGAATTCCCTCTGATTCCAAAAGTTGCACTACGCCTCTCAGCTCCTTCGGAGTGCGGACAAATGGAATCATTACCCAAAGATTGATGAACTTCTTCCTCACCCTCTTTATAGCTTCGGTTTCCAGCCTGAAAGCATCCACATCCCTCATATACCGGGAGCATCCTCTGTATCCCAGCATAGGATTCTCCTCGATGTCTTCGTAGTCCTCACCTCCCTTAAGATTGCGGTACTCATTGGTCTTGAAATCGGTGGTGCGGTATACCACTGGCCGGGGATGAAAAGCATGACAGAAGGTGGATAGGCCCTGAGAAAGCTCATGGATAAACTCTTCCCCTCTACCCTGGGCAAGCAGAAAGTTAGGGTGGTAGCCAAGATGAGCAATTATAAACTCCGCCCGCAATAACCCTACTCCATCCACATGTCGGGCGGCAATTTCTTTTGCGTAATCGGGGTCAGCTAGATTCACATATACCTTGATCCTGGTCTCTATTCTCTGAGTGGAAATTGCGGGGGCCTCCACCTTTTTGCCCTCTACTTTACCCTCATACACTTTGCCGCTTGTTCCATCCACTGTAATCACATCGCCAGGCTTAAGTACCTGGGTGGCCTTTTCTGTTCCCACTACGCAGGGGACTCCCAGTTCACGTGATACGATAGCAGCATGGCAGGTTCTGCCACCACGGTCGGTGACGATGGCCACTGCCCGTTTCATAGCTGTAACGAAATCAGGAGTAGTCATCTCAGCCACCAGGATATCTCCCTTCTTGACCTTATGTATATCCTGAGAGGTGGGGACCAGGCATACCTTTCCCCAGGCTCTCCCCGGGCCAGCCCCCATACCCTTGAGGATAACCTTTCCTTGTATTTGTTCTTCCTTCTCCTCTTTCCTTATAGTGGTTACCGGTCTTGACTGAACAATATATAAGTTTTTTCCTTCTTTAGCCCACTCGATATCCTGAGGAAAATGGTAGTGTTCTTCTATCTTCTTTCCCAGGTCGGCCAGGGATAGAATATCCCTATCTGAAAGTTTTTGAGCTTTTTGTACTTCGGGGGGTATATCCTCTCTTAAGCTCCCCTTCCCCGAAGAAGAAAGGACAAGCTTCCAGTCCTGGGAAAAGACTTTCCTTTCCAAAATGGTGAGCCTTTCCTTGTCCACGACATACAGGTCAGGACTTACTGCTCCTGAAACCACCACCTCCCCCAACCCATAGGCTGCCTCAATGACTATTTTCCTCTGGTCTGAGTTTAAGGGATCCAGGGTGAACATAACCCCTGATGACTCTGACTGCACCATTCTTTGTATGGGCACAGCAATGCCCACCTTTAGATGGTCAAAACCGTGTTGGGTTCGGTAAAATATGGCTCTTTCCTCAAACAAAGAAGCCCAACAGGCTAGAACGTTGGACACTACGTCTTCTTTTCCCCGTACATTCAGGAAAGTGGACTGCTGGCCGGCAAATGATGCCTTAGGTAGATCCTCTGCCGTAGCTGAGGAGCGAACCGCCACCAGCCCTTCCTGTATCTTCTCATAAGCCTCCATTATTTCCGATGCTATCTCCTGCGGGACATGGGAGCCCAGTATCAGGGCCTTAATTTCTGATGAAAGCTGGAGGCTATCATCGGGATGAGTCTTGTCCACTAGAGAGGAGATCTTTTCCCTTATGCCTGAGATCTGAAGGAACTGGAAATAAGCTTCAGCGGTAACGATAAACCCGGGAGGAACAGGGATGCCTGCTTTGAGAAGCTCCCCCAGGTTGGCTCCTTTCCCTCCCACCCTAGAGATACTATTCTTATCTACCTCGTCGAACCAGACCACAAATTTCATGTCCGCCTCCTTTCGCTTAATAAGGTTTGAGGTCTATATTGAACCCGGTCAAGACCGTCCGGATGCTTCCTCTCACCTCCTCGTCTGCCTCAGTGAGCGGAAGGCGAGGCTTACCCACCGGAAAGTCTACCTGGCTTAGGGCATACTTTACGGGTATGGGGTTGGGGGCGGAAAACAGAACCTCAAACAGAGGAAGAAGCTCACGGTGAATCCGGGAGGCGCTTTCTACCCCTCCGGCAGTAAATTCATACATCATTTGCTGTATTCTCCTTCCCACCAGGTGTGAAGCCACGCTTATTACTCCATAACCTCCTACGGCCAGAACAGGAAGGATATCCTGATCGTTTCCGCTATAGACCATGAAATCATCACCTGTTTCTTTGATGATATGAGCTATCTGAACCAGGTCGCCGCTGGCTTCCTTTATGCCTGCGATATTCTCTATCCTGCTTAACTCTATGGTTACCTCAGCGCTTATGTTGAGAGATGTTCGAGAGGGGACATTGTATATCAAAAGAGGAAGGTTGGCGCTCGACGCTATCTGTCGGAAATGCTCTGATAGTCCCTTTTGGGAAGGCTTATTGTAGTAGGGGACAACCGCCATGAGGCCATCCACGCCTGTTTTTTGGGCTTCCCGGGCCAAGTTTACTGAATCCCTGGTGGAGCAGCTTCCTATCCCGGCAATGACTGCTCCTCTCTCTCTCACTTCATCCTTTACCTCATAGAACAACTTGAGCTTTTCCTCCTTGTCTAAGGTAGGGGACTCACCGGTGGTCCCTGCTACCACCACCCCATCACTTCCCGAAGAAAGAAGGCTTGAGGCCAGCTTTCTGGTTTGCTTTATATCCACCCTTCCTTCCTCATCGAAGGCGGTCACCATGGCCGTAAGCAAGCGACCAAACCTCATATCCACCCTTTGCCTACCATCACTTCAGCAATCTGTATAGCATTCAAAGCAGCCCCCTTTCTGAGGTTATCGGCCACCACCCACATGGTAAGCCCGGTGGGCGAGGAGAAATCTTTCCTTATCCGTCCCACTAAAACTGCATCTTTATCCTCGCAAAGTTGTGGAAGAGGATAGATGCTCTTTTGGGGTTCATCCACCACCTCCACCCCCGGGGAGAAGCGAAGTATATTTCGCGCCTCATCTGGCTCTATGGGGGAGGAGAACTCCGCCCATATTGCCTCGCTGTGCCCACATACCACCGGCACACGAACGCAAGTGGCCGATATGGCTATATCGGGGGCATGCATTATCTTTCGGGTCTCGTCCACCATCTTCCACTCTTCTTTAGTATAACCATCAGGGGTGAAATCATCCACCTGAGGAATGAGGCTGAGGGCAATCTGATGGGGATAGAACTGGGAAGTAAAGGTCTGACCCTGGTTTAAAAGTTCTGTCTCCCGCCTTAGCTCCTCCACTGCGGGAGCACCGCTTCCCGATACTGCCTGATAAGTGGAGACGATGATGCGTGTTAGGGGACTTAGTTTATGCAGGGGATAAAGGGCCACCACCATCTGGATGGTGGAGCAGTTGGGATTGGCAATTACCCCCTGGTGAAGCTTTATATCCTCCGGGTTTACTTCGGGTACGACTAAAGGTGTACTTTCATCCATCCGAAAGGCAGAGCTGTTGTCGATAACCACTGCCCCCTTCTGGATAGCTAAGGGGGCAAAATATCGATCCACATCGGCTCCTGACGAAAATAGAGCTATATTTACTCCCTGAAAGGAAGAAGGGGAAGCTTCCTCTACCTTCACTTCCTCACCATGGAAGGTAAGCTTTCTTCCCTTGGACCTATCAGAGGCCAAAAGCCGGAGCGAAGAAAGAGAAAACTTTCTTTCTTCCAGCAACTGAATGAACTTTTGCCCCACCAGTCCGGTGGCGCCGAGGATAGCGACGTTAAGTCCCATCCAAATCCAATATCTGCTCTAGAGTGACCAGGCCTGAGAACTGAGAAACCTTCTTCGTCGCCGTTAATAACCCTTCCCGGTAGCACTCACGGCTTATGGTACGATGAGAGATGGTAAGGGTCTCTCCCTCCCCCCCCAGGATGACTTCCTGAGAAGAAAGTATGCCAGGAAGGCGCAGGCTATGAATGAGTATACCTTCTATATTCTCCCCTCTACTGCTTGAAGTTGAAGGGGGAAAAGGCTCACCCCGGGAGGATGCCATCATATGAGCTGTTCTGATAGCTGTACCGGAGGGGAAATCCAGTTTATTTTGGTGGTGCATCTCCACAATCTCTGCTGAATCGAAGAATCTGGCCGCTTTTGAGGCCAGCCATATCATCACTACTGCCCCCAGGGAAAAATTGGGAGCCACCACCATCCCCACTCCTGCCCCTTCAGCTTTCCTCCCCAGATCGGCTAGCTTATCCTCAGGAATTCCGGTGGTGCCGATGACCAGATTAGTGTTATGCCTTAAGGCCAGGGGGGCTACAGACAGGGTAGTCGAAGGAGTAGAGAAATCTACCAGAACGTCAGGACGGGCGGAACAAAGCAAAGTCTCAGCATCATCAGATAATGGAACGTTCTTAAGCTGTCCTTCTGTTTTGTCTATTCCTCCTACCAGGATAAGCTCAGGGTCTTCTTCTATCCAGCGGACCGCACTTCCACCCATCCTTCCCAGGGCCCCCAGGACTACCACTTTCGCCATCATGGCTCTTATGCAGGTGCCCGCGGGGGCGAATCTACCTTATGCAAAGGAGCATTTTCCTCTCTATCAGGGAGACCTTGAAACACCGCCTTCCGGGAAAGGTTTATCCTTCCCTCACGGTCTATTCCTATAACCACTACTGTTATCTCATCTCCCATCTTAACCACATCCTCCACATGCTTAACATAGTGGTCGGCGAGCTCACTTATGTGAACCAATCCTTCCTTTCCTGGAAGGACCTCCACCATGGCGCCAAAGCCCAAGATTCGGGTAACCTTACCGGTATATATTCCTCCTACCACCACCTCCCGGGTAAGGCTTTCGATCATGCGTATGGCTTCCCCAATCCCCTCCTCATTTGAGCTACCAATGAAGACGGTACCGTCGTTTTCTACGTCCAGGCTCACCTTGGCCTGCTCACTGATTGACCTTATCACCCTACCACCAGGGCCGATTACTGCGCCGATCTTGTCCTGAGGAATTTTATACTTTACCATATGGGGGGCATACTTGGAGATGGAAGAGCGGCTCTGAGATAGGGTTTCTATCATCCTATCTAAAATCTCCCTCCGGGCTTTGTTGGCCCTCCCCAGGGCCTCACCTAAGGTGTCCAGACCCAGACCCATATTCTTCACGTCCAGTTGAACCGCAGTTATCCCTTTCTGCGTACCTGCTATCTTAAAGTCCATATCTCCATAGTGGTCCTCCATCCCCTCAATATCAGTGAGAAGGCTATACCTTTCTCCATCATCCACCAGACCCATAGCTATACCTGCCACGGGGTTTCTGATGGGCACTCCAGCATCCATCAGGGAGAGGCTGGAGGCACAGGTTGAAGCCATAGAAGTACTTCCATTGGAGCTTAACACCTCAGAGACTAACCTTATGGTATAGGGAAACTCATCTTCGCGCGGGATTACCGCTGACAATGCTTTCTCTACCAAGGCACCATGGCCGATCTCTCTCCGACTGGGAGTGCCAATACGCTTCACCTCCCCCGTGGAGAAGGGCGGGAAGTTGTAGTGGTGTATAAAGCGCTTGCTTTCCTCTAAGGTGAGTCCATCCAGACGTTGTTCTTTGCTTAAGGAGCCTAAGGTGGCAATGGTGAGGACCTGGGTTTGCCCTCGATTGAACAAGGCCGAGCCGTGAGTGCGGGGAAGTATTCCTGCCTCACAGCTTATGGGCCTTATCTGAGAGAGCTCACGACCGCCGGGGCGCGTTCCTTTATCCAGAGTATTTCTCCTCACGTGACGCCGGAGGTTCTGTTCAAATATTGAGGAGATATCACCCGCAGAAACACCTTCCATTTTTTCCGCCACTTCGTCCTTCAGAGAGGATATAGTTTTTTCTCTTAGACCTTTCTCTGGAATAGCTAATACCTCATCCAGTCTATCCTTCACTAAGACGTAGGTTTCTTCCACAAGGTATGGGTCGAGACTTTTTACTTCCAGCTCTATTTTGGGCTTACCACACTCTTTCCTTAATTCATGTTGGAGTTCAATGATATCGAGGTTGGCTCTCTGAGCAAACCCTATAGCCGAGACCATAAAACTTTCCTCTACTTCCTTGGCCTCACCCTCTATCATCACCACCCGATCCTGCGTTCCGCAAACCACCAAGTCCAAAGGGCTTTCTTGAAGCTGGGAAAAGGTAGGATTAGAGATAAATTCCCCATCGTTTACGCCTATCCCTACTGCCCCTATCGGTCCGGCGAAGGGAATCTCTGATATATGAAGAGCAGCCGAGGCACCAATCAAGGCCAGAACATCAGACCGATTTTCCTGGTCTACCGAAAATACGGTGGCTACTATTTGTAGTTCACGACTAAAACCAGCGGGGAGAAGGGGGCGTAGGGGGCGGTCAATCAAGCGTGAGGTCAGGATAGCCTCTTCGGTGGGCCGACCTTCCCGGCGAAAGAAGCCTCCCGGTATCTTCCCTGCCGCATATAGCCTTTCTTCATAATCCACCGTCAGAGGGGTAAAATCCACTGCCCTCTCCTGACCCAGACAGACAGTTACTAATACCACCGTGTCCCCATAGGTGACACTTACTGCGCTCGAGGTTTGAGGGGCTAGCTTTCCTACCTCCAGGCAAAGCCTTTTTCCTCCTATAGCACTCTCCACAGAACAACATCTTCTTATCATTTCTTCCTATCCTTTCAACCCCAGATCTTTTATTAACGCCTTGTGACGGGCTGGATTCTTCCTCTTGAGGTAGCTCAGAAGCTTCCGCCGATGTCCTACCATCTTCAAAAGCCCCCTCTCTGAGTGGTAGTCATGGCGGTGCACCTTCAGGTGTTCAGTGAGCTTATTTATCTGCCAGCTTAGAAGAGCTATTTGAACCTCCGGAGAACCAGTATCCTCCGGATGGATCCTGAAGTGAGTGACGACCTCTTCCTTTTTCTCTTCACTATACAAAATAAACTCCTTTCCAAAAATTATAACATGTTAACTTTAAAAAGCCTAACGTCCCTTGTGCGGGATGGTTGCCGACCCCCCAGCTTTCAAAGGGAACTTATGTTATGCTATCATAGCATTATGATGCTTTTAGGAGGAGGAATATGAAGAGGACGACGGTCTATCTACCTGATGAACAATATGAAGCATTACGGCGCTTTGCTTTTGAACGAAAGGTGTCCATTACTGAACTCATCCGTCAGGCTATCGAGAGAGCTTATCAGGAGGACTGGGAAGACCTACAAGCCATGGAAGAGGAATTAGCCAAATATCAGGCCAAACCGGATATTGCCACTGATTATGCCCAGTACCGTAGGGAACGACTGGGCAGTGTATAAGATTGAGCTAACAGCCAGAGCAAAGCGAGAGCTAGATAAAATACCTGCCGAGAGTTTTAAGGCCGTTGATGAGGCTATCTGGAAATTAAGACAGGACCCTCGACTCTATGGAACAAAAAAGCTCAAAGGTCCTATCCACCGCGTCCGAGTGGGAAGGTGGCGTATCATCTATGCTGTATTCGATAAAGACAAGCTTGTGATTATAGGTAAGGTAGCAAAAAGAGCAGAGAATACCTACGATGAAGTCGAAGGGTTATTTAGGGGCTAGTTCTACACCCCTGAAGCTAATTTCGCTTAATTGGCGTTGGGCAAAAATAATGAAGGAGGGCAAAAATCCAATAAGCCTGGCGTCCCTGGCGGGATTCGAACCCACGACCCGCTGCTTAGAAGGCAGCCGCTCTGTCCAACTGAGCTACAGGGAC
>DFBE01000024.1 GCA_002367275.1 Dehalococcoidia bacterium UBA3088
CTATGGAGCTTGTCGCCTGTGTGTGGTGGAGATCGAAAAAATGCGCGGCCTGGTTAGTTCATGCACTACTCCGGCCACCGATGGTATGGTGGTACACACTGAGACACCCAGGGTAAATCGGTCGCGTCGCATTACTATGGAACTTATCATCGCAAATCATCATGGTGATTGTCTTACCTGCGCTAAAAACCAGGACTGCGAGCTGCTTAAGATTTCTCGATATCTGGGTATAGAGCAAGAGGATATCGGGCGATTGCGAAAGAGTACTCAGGTGCTTCCCATTGACCGAAGCCATCCCGCGTTTGATCGCGACCCCAATAAGTGTATCCTGTGTGCTAAATGTGTGCGGGCCTGTCAGGAAATAGCCTGTGTTGGCGCCATTGACCTGGCCTTTCGAGGATATGAAGCTAAGGTGGCCACTTTCGGCGATAAACCAATTACCGAATCCATTTGCAAATCCTGTGGAGAATGCGTTGCCCGGTGTCCTACCGGAGCACTGGTGCCCAAGTGGGAAAGAGCACCGGCCAGGGAGGTTAAAACTATCTGCCCCTATTGTGGAGTTGGTTGCTCCCTGTACCTGGGGGTTCGGGATAACCGGATCGTCTGCGTACGTGGTGATACTGAGGGCCCGGCCAATAAAGGCAGCCTGTGCGTTAAAGGGCGCTTCGGATATGACTTTATTAACCATCCAGAAAGGCTGACTACCCCTCTTATCCGAACACCGGGCACTGCCCGAGGAGCAGGCCATAATGGACGGGTGCATGAGATCTTTCGTGAAGCTACCTGGGATGAAGCTCTCAAGCTGGCAGCCAAAAAACTTCTGGATCTCAAACAGAATTATGGACCAGATAGCATTGCCGCCTTGAGTTCGGCCAAGTGCACTAATGAAGATAACTATGTTATGCAGAGATTTGTACGTGCGGCGATAGGCACTAACAATATTGACCATTGCGCCCGACTATGTCATGCCTCTACGGTGGTGGGGGGAATTGCTGCTTTCGGCCAAGGAGCGATGAGCAATTCTTATGCTGATTTTGATAAAACCGAGCTTTTCTTTATTATTGGCTCCAACACTACCGAATGTCATCCCATTATTGGTTCAATAATTAAGAGAAGAGTCAAGTTTGGTGGCGCTAAACTCGTGGTGGCTGACCCTCGTTCCATTGAGCTTGACGAACATGCCGCGGTCGGGCTTCACCATAAGCCAGGAACAGATGTGGCTCTTATCAATGGGCTGATGCATGTAATTATCAGAGACGGTCTTGCGGATAAAGAATTTATCCAAGAGCGCACGGAAGGTTTCGACGAACTGCGCCAGCTTGTAGAAAGATATACCCCCGGGGCAGTGGAGGAAATAACCGGAGTACCTCGGGCTGATTTAGAGGCGGCTGCCCATCTATTTGGAGAAGCGGGAAGTGCCTGCATACTCTACGGGATGGGAATAACCCAGCACACCACCGGCACGGATAATGTAAAAAGTGTGGCCAATTTGCTGCTACTCACCGGCAATATGGGTAGAGAAGGCACTGGGTTCAGTCCCCTTCGAGGTCAGAACAATGTCCAGGGCGCTTGTGATATGGGAGCGCTCCCCAATGTCTATCCTGGCTATCAAAAAGTTGATGACCCTGCTATCAAAATGAAGTTCGAAACAGCCTGGGGATGTGAATTGAGTGACCATCCCGGGGTGACGGTCACTGAAGTTGCTGATGCTATCCTAAAGGGGAATATTAAAGGGCTTTATGTCATGGGTGAGAACCCTATGTTAAGTGAGCCTCGCCTTGAGTATTTCAGGCAAGCACTGGAGAAAGTTGAACTTCTGATAGTTCAGGATATCTTTCTATCTGAGACCGCCTGGATGGCGGATGTTGTCTTCCCCGCCGCTGCCTTTGCGGAGAAGGACGGCACCTTTACCAGTACTGAGAGACGAGTTCAAAGAGTGAGGCAAGCCCTTATGCCGCCCGGGCAGGCCAAAGCGGACTGGGAAATCATCTCTGCCCTGGCAGAAAGGATGGGCAAGCCACTTGGCTATCAGGATGCCACCCAGATCACGGAAGAAATTGCCTCCCTCACTCCTATTTATGGGGGCATCCATCTTGACCGTCTTGACCAGGGCGGCTTGCAATGGCCCTGCCCGGATGCCTCACATCCAGGAACACCTTTCTTATATCAAGATGGCTTTGCCCGAGGGCGAGGTAAGTTCCATGCCATAGATTACATTCCACCCGCAGAATCGATATCCAAGGGTTACCCCCTGATTCTCACTACCGGGCGGGTGCTTGAACACTGGCATACGGGCACCATGAGTCGGCGCTCTAGAGTGCTGACTGAACTCCATCCCAGTGGCGTTGTGGAAATGCATCCCCATGACGCCACAAAGCTCGGGCTTATAGAAGGCGACTTAATAGTATTGGCCTCCAAAAGAGGTCAGGTAGAGACTCCACTTCATATTACCGAGAAATCACCTCCCGGGGTGGTGTTTATGCCCTTCCACTTTCATGAGGCAGCAGCCAATGTTCTCACTAATGATGCCCTGGATCAGGTAGCCAAGATTCCTGAGTTTAAGGTCTCTGCGGTGAACGCGGTATTAGCGGTGCTGGACCGAGCAGCCTCCGATAATAACTTCGTGGCACGGCTGGCGGAAAACCCCGCTGAGGCTCTGAAAGAATATGACCTGACAACGGAGGAAAAAGCTGCACTCATGAGCGGAGATATACGTAAGATAGAATCACGGCTGGGCAAGTTAGATGCGCGCCTCAAGACCTGGCTCATACTGAGGTTATCTCAGGAAAAATGGTAAATACGAAAATCTTCTAACCACAACTGCAGCATTCCTTCCCCCACCATAGTTGAGGGAGACAGCAACATTAAGGTCAGCCTTGCGTGGCTCACCTGGGATGTAGTCTAGGTCACATTCTGGGTCGGGGTACTGGTAGTTAGCCGTAGGGGGTAATATTCCATGATTTAAAGTAAGGCTGGCATGAATAAGCCCCACAACCCCTGAGGCAGCCCTCAGATGGCCAGTTATGGGCTTAGTCGAGGAAAGGGGGATATCATAGACAGAATTCCCCAGAGCCATTTTTAGAGCTTGGGTCTCCACGATATCGCCCATCTGAGTAGCATTTCCCTGAAGGTTTATGTAGCCTACTTCCGAGGGAGAAATGCTCCCCTCTGAAAGGGATTTTTCTATGGCCAGGGAAAGGCTTTTGCTGTGTGGAATTGAGATTTCAGGGTTGGTAGTGGAAGAAAAACCAAGAATCTCGGCGTAAATTCTAGCCCTCCGGGCCAGGGCTTGGGAAAGTTCCTCCAGTACCACCATCCCTGCTCCTTCTCCCAATACTGTTCCATCCCGAAGGTGATCAAAGGGTCGGCAGGCTCCCCTGGGGTCGTGGCTCCTAGAAAGCAACCCCAGACTACCAAGACAAGAAGCACTTGCCCTGTTGAGAGTGGAATCAAAGCCTCCGGCCAGGATAAGGTCGCTATCCCCCTCCCGGATAGCATAAAACGCCTCACCCACAGCTTGTAAGCTTGCTACCTCCGAGGTTATGAAATTGTTATTGGCTCCGTGGAGCTTAAATATCTGGGATATGTAGTACAGACAGGCATTGGGAAGGTAGTGTTGTAGTGAATGTAACGGGTTAATCTTCTGCATAGCCTGGGTGCCAAATTTCCTGGTGTATACTGATTCATCCTCATCCGTTGACTCAGGAAGAGCAGAAAAAATCCAATCCGGCCAGGTTATCTCCTTGCTTGAACCCAGGTATACTCCCCCTTCACCCAGATCAACCTCCCCTGCCTTAAACCCAGCATCCTCCAAAGCCATCTTGGCTGAAGCTATGCCATACCCATCCTCAGGAGGCAAAAAGCGCAATATCCTTCTATCCTTGATATACTCCTCAGGCCTGAAATCTCTGATTTGAGCAGCAACACTGACCGGAAGATCGTTCACCGGCAGGGCCATGGATTTTCCTTCCACTACATTCTGCCAGTTGGGCTCAAGCCCAATTCCTGCTGGAGTGACCATTCCCATTCCACTTACTACTACCCTTCTTTTCATGGTTGTGGTGAGGACCAGCTTAGATGTCCGGCCTTTTCCACCATGTGATGAATCACTGGACTGAGCTCTTCTGCCTTCCATATAACCTTTCCTCTGGAAGCCTTATCTACTTCATGCCAGCCACGAAGTAGGTAAACGGTATCTCCCAACATTCGGCATACCTCGCCAGTTATATCGTTGGCCAGATCGGAAGCAAAGAAGACCGCCAGAGGAGCCAGATTTTCTGGATTCATAATGTCAAACTCACCCTGGTCAACATTTCTCATCATCGCTTTCATGGAGGAAGTAACATCTGTGGTCAGCCTGGTTCGAGCCAGCGGCACAACACAATTCACGCATACCTCATACCTTGCCATCTCTTGGGCCGCAATGACCGTGAAGGCAGCTATGGCTGCCTTAGCTGAACCATAGTTGGCCTGTCCGGGGGTTCCATGAAGCCCAGCACTGGAGCTAGTGTTTATGATCTTTCCTCTCAAAGCATTGCCTTTCTTGTGCTGTTCCCTAAAATAGGCGCAGGCGTGACGCGAGCAGTTGAAAGTACCCTTGAGGTGAGTGTTTATTACCTTGTCCCAATCCTCTTCCTCCATATTAAAGAGCGTCTTATCCCGCAGAATGCCAGCATTGTTTACCAGGATGTTTAATTTCCCGAAGGCAGTTATAGCCTGATTTACAACTTCCCTTGCCTCCTGAAAGCTACCCACATCGGCGAAGTTGGCTACTGCCTCCCCTCCTAGTGCTTTTACCTCCTCTACTACGCTCTGGGTAGGATCAGTGGATTTCCCCGTACCGTCAAATCTACTACCATGATCGTTCACCACTACCTTAGCCCCCTCCCTAGCTATAGCTAGGGCTTCTGCTCTTCCCACCCCCCTACCTGCACCAGTAATGATGGCTACCTTACCTTCCAGCAATCTTTTCACTTCTCTTCCTCTGCTTCTTTCGAGGGTAGAGCAATGGTCGCTCTACCTTGAGTAGTCTTCCTCCTGTTACTATCCTCTACCCACATGATGCATTCCACAACGTGCTCACCATTTTGAATGTACTTTTTGCTAACTTTTCCTTTGCACCACCAGCTTTCCCTCTCCCGGGGAGCAGTCAGAGAGGCCATTGTTCTAGGATAGTCCATATCTTGGTACTGGCAGGAGAGCTTCTTTAGTTTCCCCTTATCCCCCACCCAACTGCTCACCAGATGCCCCAGCCAGGAACACTTAAGGGCACCGTGGACAACAGGTCTCCCTATTCCCTGGGAGGCAGCAAACTCGCTATCATAGTGTAGGGGGTTAAAATCCCCTGAGGCCCCTGCCCACATAACCAGCTTCTGAGTAGTAGCTACTTTAGGCAGGGGAGGTATCTCCAGGCCAACTTCTACATCTTCCCAATAGAGCATTTGCCTAGACCTTAGGCGAAAGAAAGGCGAGCATCTTTCTCCTCCATGCTACCTTATCACCATTTTGTTTAAGGAAGACAGTCTCAAGAATGATAAGCACCATTCCTCCCCTCTTTGAGATATCCCCGACTGAACTGGAGGCAATCAACATATCGTGAGCACAGATAGGTATATAGAATTCATATTCTATCCCGGCATCCAGAAGAAGAGGGTAGCCAGCTTGAGCCATGCACTTAGCTACATCGGCTATTATCTCCCTAAATCCCTTTCCTTCAACTGCCCAACCAAAAAATCCTGGCGGAGCAATGATTTCACCGTATCCTCTGCTTTTAGCATACTCTACATCCTGGTACAGAGGATTGGGGTCATCTATAGCATCAGCCCATCTCCTTACGGCCCCTCTCTCCACTTCCATGATTTGAGGATCAAACGTTTTACCCTTCAGCTTTTTTAGCTCTCTTAGCCGGTTAGAAATGCCGACTTGTTCCATTTTTGTAGCTCCGAAAAACCAGGCAACTGTTGGTTCCTCCGAAACCGAAGCTATTGGAGAGGGCAATCTCAACCTTGGCCCTACGAGCTTGATTGGGAACATAGTCCAGGTCACACTTAGGGTCGGGATATTCATAGTTCACGGTAGGAGGTATCGTGTTATGTTGAATGGCAAGTACGGAAAAGGCTGCCCCTAAAGCCCCCGCTGCAGATAGAAGGTGGCCAACCATGGACTTGGTAGAGCTTATGGGCACCCGGAAGGCTTCTTCGCCCAGGGCTCTCTTTATGGCCATGGTCTCCGCTCTATCATTGGCTGCGGTGGAGGTACCATGGGCGTTAATATAATCTACTTCCCGGGGCTCAAGGCCAGCATCTTTTAGAGCGCTTTGCATAGCTTGAGAAGCCCATCTACCATCGGGCAGTGACTCAGCTAGACTATAGGCATCCAGGGAAGAGCCCCATCCTGTTACTTCAGCATAAATCCTTGCCCCCCTAGAAAGGGCACAGGATAATTCCTCCAGGATCAATATAATCCCCCCTTCCCCTAAGATAAACCCATCCCTTTTCCTATCGAAAGGACGGGAGGCTTTTTGAGGCTCCTCATTCCTCTGAGAGAGAGCTCCTACCAAGCAATATCTGATCATTCCAGTCTCGCTGATCTGAGAATCATACCCTCCAGTGACCACTATATCAGCATCCCCCCTTTGGATAAGGCGCAGAGAAGCGCCGATGGCATGGGAGCTACTGGAACAGGCAGTGTTGATGGCTATATTGGGCCCCTGGGCACCAGCCAGATTCGCTATTACCCAGGCACCAGTGGAGCCACTATGGTTCAGGATATACTCCGAACTTATACCGGAGGACGAGTTGGTGTGGCTTTCCCTGGCGCAGTAGGCCAGAGACCTCAAATCGAAGGGATAGCCGCTCACTCCCAGGCAAACCCCAACTCTTTCAGGTCTTTCGTAGCTCAAAGGCCAAAGCCCAGCATCTTGAAGGGCCATTATGGCTGCTGCTATCCCAAACTGTGCCCCCCGATGGAGAAGCTCAAAGGGGATAGCTCTCCTGGAGATAAACTTATCTAATTGGAAATCCTTAACTTCACCAGCAATCCGGCAGGGGAAAGTTGAGGCATCAAATAGACTAACCGGGCCAATGCCGCTCTTACCTCCTAGGGCAGCCTCCCAGGAAGATTTGAGTTTACATCCCAGAGGGGATACCATCCCCATTCCGCTGACTACTGCTCTTTTCTTAGCCGCCATTTAAGCATACCAGGACATAGGCTACAGCATAACCGCCCGCGTAGGAAAGGGAAATTGATATTGAGCTTACTTCCTTAAGCTCGGCTTGACCATGGATACATACCTGAGGCTTACCCCAAAAGTCATGGATAATCTCAATATCCTTAAAACCAATTTTTCCATCTCCTAACGCCTTGACTACTGCCTCTTTAGCGGCAAATCGGGCAGCGAACCTTTCTGCACTGTTCTTCTTCCCCTGGCAGTAGGCTATCTCCCTTTCCGTGTATAGTTTATTAAGTAAACCTGGGTGGGATTGGACAAAATGTTCCACCCTGGCTATCTCCACAATGTCTATTCCTACTCCAGGAGTAGACCTATTCTTCATGCCTTTGGTCAGCTATCAGACCCATTAACTGGCGTACGGTGAAGGCGGAGGGTAGGGTGAACTCACCTATCTTATCTTTGATCTCCTGGAGATCGCGGTAGAGCAAAAGCTCCTGCAGGTGCTCCAGGCCTCTGGGAGTGAGAAGCCCGTCATCATCAAAAAAATCATCCTCGGGGATACCCCCCAGTAAAAACTCCCTGACCTCGGGCATGCTAGGGGTTTTTACACCCAGCTTTTCCTCCAGGCGGAAAAAGATGTCCTCTAAATCCAGGGATCTCACCCCTAAATCATCATAGAATGAAGAATCAAGTTTTATTTCTTCCCTTTCTATACCTACCGATTCCACTGTACAATCTCTTATTACCTCCAGTAGCTCTTTCTCTCTTTCACTTAGCACTGTTTCCACTTTATGACCTCCTTTCAAGAATGGCTAAAATACATAGCTAGGGTGTAATACTTAAGCCGATTTATCAGCGGACGGAGTGAGTTGAATTCGGAGAAAAAACCCTGTTCCAGGGGAAAAAGCACCGGGTTATCCCGTGGCTCTGTCGCATAGGCCCACTTGAATCCTGCCTTTCTCAGAAGGTCTGCCCGTAGCAGAAAGGTTTCCTGATGTATTCCCCTTATCCTCTCATCCCTCAGCATTTCTTGGTCCATCCTCATACCAATCAGCAGAATAGACCTGGAGTGTTGAAGCTTCCTGAATATGTGTAAGAATTTAATGATATCAAAGCGTCTTGGCGGACTTGAGCGAAGGGAAGAAGGCTCCGGTATGACGGTGTAACGGATATATCCTGAGATTTTGCCGGGATCGGTCACAACCATGTACATCCGCAGGGTTTTCATTAGCCACTTTTGAAACAAAAACATAGGAACAAAGCTCCGCCGGCGAAATAGCGTTTGCACGTCCTCACGCTGGGGGAAATTTCGGGCCATAAATTCCTGCATCTTCTTCCTATCCCGGATACCCATCGGCCTTATCTGGACTTGGGCATGGTCCAGAGAGAAGTCAGAAGGGGGCAGGCCCTCCAGATTGATACTGTAGCTTACCCATTCTTTGACCACCTTAAAACCGTTTCTCTTGAAGATATCGATGTACCAAGAAGGAGTGTATATCAAAGGAAAGGGAGGTATGCCCTTCCCCCGGCGCAGTAAGGCGGGGAAGAAATGGCCTTTGACCATCACTGCTTCAACCCCCTTATGTTTTAGGTTGGAAAGACAATAGCTGATGAGCTCACCAGCTTTATCCTGATATTCGGGGATTATAGCAAAGTCGCGTATTGAACCAACCTTATCTTCTGGTTCTACCTCTATACCTGCTTTCTTCCAAGCATCTGCTACCCTGGAGGGTTTCTGCTCCACCAGAGTACAGGCTCGGGCAATGGGCCTCCCTTCTTGATAGAGAAGGAAGAAGTCTCTGTTTTTAGAAAATTTGGAGCGGTAATCCTTCCCGTCAACTATAGGAAAGTAATAAGGGCTTCCGGAAAGCGCTTCCTCCCCCACCTTATTCCAGATAGACCCTTTATCCTTATCCAAAACCGATCCCAGATAAAAAATACTTTCCATTCCTGAGTTCATAAGTGTGGAGTAAATAGGAGACCCGATGGGGGAGGTCTCCCATCTTAACCCTACGCTCTACCTGCTTAATTTCAGTATTAGCCAGCACATATGTCGAGTGTGGCTTCTGTATCTTCAAGTTTGCCGATGGGAACAATCCCGCTCATGAATACTACACATAGATCCCCTGTACCGTCTACGCAGATAGTAAACATCTTTATTATGGCATGTAACATCTAAATCACCTCCTTTCCTTACTTATTTCTCCCATCTTTAACCACTAGCTCAGCTTTTTCCTTATTGACAACTTACTTTCTCATATTATAAGGGCTGAATGTTAACAGAATGTTACAGGAAGGTTAACATTAGGTTAGCAAATTGGTAACATTTAAATGATAGATCCTTCCTCACTAAACTTGATCAGCTTTCTCAGGGAGACTGGCTACCATCAGCTTTGCCCAAGGTATAAAATCTAAGGGTGAAGGGTGTATTTATAAAGACATTGGGCTGTAAGCTTAATCAGGCGGAGAGCGAGCATTTAGAGCTTTGCCTGGCTGAGAGGGGATATAATCTTTCCTTCTCGCCCTTTACGGCGGAAATATCCATCCTGAATACCTGTACGGTTACCCACATCGCAGATAGAAAGTCACGCCATTTCTTAAGGTGGATGAAGAAAGTTAATCCGGAGGCCAGGGTTCTGGTCACGGGCTGCTATGCGCGAAGAGATCCTGAAATTCTATCCGCGCTTGCGGATGCTGTTTTGCCCCATGAAGAGGATATCTTAAACGCACTGGAGCCCGAAGAAGACAGAGACAACTTTATTCTGACCAGGTCCCGCAGCCTGATTAAAATTCAAGAGGGATGTGATCAGCGGTGCTCTTTTTGCATCGTCCCCTATGTGAGGGGAAGGGAGAGAATTGTTCCTCCGGATGAAGTGGTAGCTGAAGTTTTGCACCGGGTAAAGTTAGGATATAAAGAAGTAACCCTTACCGGAACCAATATTGGTTCTTATCCTGAGCTTCCTTATCTTGTGTATCGCATCCTTCAGGAGACCGACATCGGCCGAATTCGACTTTCCTCCCTTAAGCCTCAGGATATAACCTCAGAGCTTTTACATCTGTTCAGTGGCCAGAGAGTCTGCCCCCATTTCCACCTTCCGCTACAAAGTGGAAGCGATAGTGTTCTCTCACGGATGAAAAGAGGATATTCGGGAGCCCAATACAGGAGGGCAGTATCCCTTATTCGGGAAAAGTTACCCCATGCGGCTATAACCACGGATGTAATTGTGGGCTTTCCCCAAGAAAAAGATGAGGAGTTTGCGGAGAGCCTTGAGTTTTGCCAAGGAATTAAGTTTGTCAAGCTACACGTTTTCCCTTTCTCCCCCCGTAGAGGAACGGCTGCCTATCACTTACCTCAGGTGGAGGAGAAAGTGAAGCAGGAAAGGGTAAGGATGATGAGCAAGCTCTCTGAGGAGAGCCAGGCTCAGTTCAGGGAAAAGTGTTTAGGGCAAAAAAGGACAGTTCTATGGGAAGAAAGGGTAAGGAAGATATGGAGTGGGCTTACCGATAATTACCTCCGAGTGTTCGCTTGCGCTGAACAAGACCTGAGCCACAAGTTTTCCAGGGTGATGTTATTAAAAGAGATAGAAGGTGGCATATGGGGAGAGATAGCTTCATGAGAGAAGTTTTGGACCTGGAAGAGATCGCATCGAGGCTCGATACCCTTACCCTGGGAAAAAGGTTGATCTACTATGAGAAGGTCGGCTCAACTCAGAATGTGGTAAGTGAACTGGCAGAGGAGGGAGAAGAGGAGGGAACAGCGGTCATCGCCGGAGGGCAGACCAAGGGAAGAGGAAGAAGAGGCAGAAGCTTCATCTCTCCTCCGGGAGGAATATACCTTTCCCTCATCCTGAGGCCTGACCTCAAGCCCCAGGCAGTGTCGGGGATTCCTCTCCTGGCAGGAGTGGCTGTCACCCGTGCTATCCGCAGAGCGACTATACTTAAGCCGACCCTGAAATGGCCCAATGATATCATCCTGGGACGAAGAAAGGTGGGAGGAATACTCGCTGAAATGAAGACAGAGAGGGGCAGGATACAGTATATAAGCCTGGGAATAGGCATAAATGTGAACGCCCCCCCAAGTCTTCTCCCCGAAGAAGCTTTCTCTCTGGCCGATGAGCTTGGTGAGCATATTTCTCGAGTCAGCCTGCTTCAACATATATTAGGCGAGCTTGAGGCTCAATATACAGAATTTTTGACCTATGGCTTTGAACCCATAAGGAGAAGGTGGAGGAAGCTGAGTCACACTCTTGGTGGTTGGGTTGAGGTGGAGGGAGAGGAGGGGAGAGCACAGGATATAGATAGTGAAGGTGCCCTTATCCTCAAGAAGCCTGATGGAACCATATTCAGGGTGGTATCGGGGGATATACCTCTAAATTTTGTGAATTCAGAGAAATTCTAAATTCTAATTTCGAAAGCCTAAACAAATTCAAATCCCTAATAACATAAACTCAAAACGGTTTAGGTTGTTTGGATTTTGGTCATTGGGTATTGTTTAGGATTTAGTGCTTCGGATTTAGGATTTATACATCCCGTATCGAAGATCGTAAAATTCACCATTCTCCAGTGTATCTAGTATAATTGGTAAGGTAAATGACCTGGCTGGATATTGTTATTGGTGCAGCACTGCTGGTGTCGGCCATCTGGGGGTTAAGCTCAGGGATGGTCAAAATCATTTTCTCTCTGGGAGGGGTTACCCTGGGGGTGGTAGTGGCTGGCGAATACTACTCCGACATGGCCGCATCTATATTTAACTCCAGTTCCGAAGAAGCCAAGGTTGCTTCCTTCCTCATCATACTTCTGGGCATTACTGCAGTTGGCTTCATTCTGGGAGGGTTAATCAAAAGGGTATTGCCCAAAATGCTCCTCGGAGGATGGGATAAATTTTGGGGGATGATCCTGGGTGGGGGGGCAGGAGCTATACTCTCCGGGGCAATCTTAGCCATCATCATCGCCCAGTTCTCCTCCGTAGAGCTAGAAGAAACCATAGGCGAATCCTACCTGGCTTCCCTGCTGGTGGATAAATTCCCCGCGGTGCTTTCCCTCCTACCCGAAGAGTTCGATTCTGTGCGCGATGTATTCGAAGCTTCTCCAGTGGAGACGGACTAAGTGGAAGGTTAGGTTTGGGGAGTTTCTCCAGGATGAAGCTTCTTCCACTTCTCCAGAAGCTGCTCTTTAGTTTCCTTGTGTTTTGAATCAGGAATGACAGAATCAACCGGGCATATCTCGACACACTTTGGGGATGAAAACCAGCCTATGCATTCTGTGCACTTGTCGGGGTCAACAACGTAGATTGTCTCCCCTTCCTTGATGGCCTGGTTTTTACACTCCGGCTCACAGGCACCACAACTAATACAATCATCGGTGATCTTATATGCCACTTTCTATTGCCTCCTTTTTAAATTTTTTTCTTAATGCATCGGCCGCTACTTCTGGGACTAAGCCATCAATACACCCCCCTGCACTCATAATTTCCTTAAGAAGGGAAGAGCTTAAGAATTGATACTCTACCTTGGTTATAAGGCACACTGTCTCAATATCCGGGGCAAGCTTTTTGTTCATTAACCCCATCTCAAACTCTCTTTCGAAGTCGGAGCCCATACGCAGCCCTCTCACGATGACCCTGGCTCCTATATGTTTAGCAAACTCCACGGTAAGACCATGATACACCTCCACTTTCACATTAGGAAGATGGGAAAGTGCCCTGCCCATCATCTCTGCTCTCTCCTGAGGGGTAAACAGCGTATGCTTGGGAGGTGAGACAAACACTCCTACCACTACCTCATCAAATATAGAAGCAGCCCGTATGGCTACATCTATATGGCCATTAGTTGGAGGGTCAAAGCTTCCCGGGTAAAGAGCGCGAATCTTTTTCCTCCCTTCCGGTACAATGTGACAACAGTATCACCATACCTTCTGTCTTTCACCTTTTTTAGGTTTCCATACTCCGAGGCCAGGGGGGAAGAATATTCTACCACTATGGTTGATTCCTCGTCTATTATATCCGAGGATGTAAGCAGATTCAAGATGGTATCTATATGAGGGTCACGGTAGGGGGGATCGAGGAAGATTATATCGTATCTTATCTCGCAGTAGGAAAGAAATCTGGTTACATCAAGGCAATAAATGCCTCCCCTTTCCTCAAACCCGGTCTGCTTAACCCAAATTTACCAGAAA
>DFBE01000015.1:0-38462 GCA_002367275.1 Dehalococcoidia bacterium UBA3088
GCTACAATGGGTGGTACAACGGGTAGCCACGGAGCAATCCGGAGCTAATCCTCAAAGCCATCCTCAGTAGGGATTGCAGGCTGAAACTCGCCTGCATGAACGCGGAGTTGCTAGTAACCGCAGGTCAGAATACTGCGGTGAATACGTTCTCGGGCCTNNTTGTACACACCGCCCGTCACGTCATGGGAGTTGATTCTAGCTGAAATCGGCGAGCCAACCGTAAGGGGGCAGCTGCTGAAGGTAGAGTTGATGACTGGGACGAAGTCGTAACAAGGTAGCTGTACGGGAACGTGCGGCTGAATCACCTCCTTTCTTAAGGAGATATTATCTCCTAGTTGATCGATGAGGTTTTACCTCATTGCAAATTGAATCTTTTACTTCCTTCCACTGTCCAGGGGTTAAGGTTCTTTTAATCTTCGCCAGAATAACATTCCTCCAAAGAGCATCACATAGTAAGCAAGGATGATGTTCTGTCTGCCTACTTCAACCTCAAAGGAGGAAAAGGGAAGGAGTGAAAAACCTTTGACTACCACCATGAGATAGCTTAAGAAAGGGAAAGCTAGCCATCCCATGACCTGGGATAAAAAGGGAGAGAAAATGCCAGTTATGCCCACACCAAAGGAAGTTAAAACAATGGGAAGGATGGCAGGTAGAGCGAATAGGGTAGCAACTGGGGAAATAGGGGATACAATATCAAAGTAATAGGCAATGAGGGGGAAAGTGGCCAAGATGGACCCCAAGCTCAGGGCAAGGCTCACGTTTGCTTGATTTGCTATGCTCAAGGATAGACCTTCTTCCTTTACCGCTGACTTTACCAGTTTCTCCCCTCCCCGCTGAAAATAGGGGGAAAGGGTGATGATGCCCACCATGGCGGAAAAGCTCAGGAGAAAAGAAACATCCCACAAAAGCTCGGGTTCCACCCCCACCATTACTGCCGCAGCCAGAGAGAGAAGGCCCAGGCCTCCTGCTGGCCTCCCTAAGTGGTAAGCCAAAAGAACCATGCTGGCCATGATACTTGCCCTCATTATGGGGGGCCGCATCCCCGAGATGAGGGCATAGAACCATATCAGGATAAAGGTGAGTACGAGATAGGTAGGGCGGTCTCTACCCAGAAGGAAAGCCAGAAGGCTGAGCAAAGTTCCACAGATGATGGAAAGGTGAAGCCCAGAGATGGCCATGAGATGGTAAGTCCCGGTGGTGCGAAACTCCTCCTTCAGCGAGTATGGGACGTGAGTACGAATGCCTAAAGTTAAAGCCTGAGAGAGGGAGCATTGAGGCTCAGGTAGAGAGGTAATGAGAGAATCATTCAAGTTCTCCCGAACATTGAATATGAACCTTTTCACCGGCGATCCCTTATTACCCAGGATACGAAGCTCCGGGTAGAACGTTACTGAGTGGATCCCCCGACGCTTAAGGTAATCTGGCTCAGGCTCCGTAAGCTTTCCATAAACACGGACTTCATCTCCTATCTTGGGCAGAGGAAAATTGAAGCTGTATATCATGATGTTACCTTCCACCCTCTCCCAATCCTCATCTATCCTCGCCCCCTCCACCTTGAGGAGAATGGAAGAGAATCTTCCCCCTTTGTCCGCTTCCAAAATCATGCCCTGGAGCTCCACCTTCTTCCCGTTATACTCTGAGATAGCAGGAGCAGGCAAGGCAGGGGTGGGCAAGGCCGAACGAAGCAAGCCCAAGCTGAGAAGAACCAGGCTGAAGATAATAAGGAGCCTACGATGAGCTTTCCAGAGATAAAATAAGGAGGCCAGTATTAAAACGCTGACTATGAGGGTAAGTACTTCCCCGTGGAACCCCTCCTCCCCTAAGTAAATGCCGCAAATCCAAAACAGGCTTAGGAAGAGGAGTCCCATTCCATTTCCGACTCTAATCTACTACCGTGATCTTATGTTTGATATTTTCAAAAGTCCTCTCTCCTATCCCTTTAACGTTGACTATTTCCTCAATAGAGTGAAAGAGGCCCTCGGTTTGACGATAGGAGATTATCTCCTGGGCGGTCTTTTCTCCTATTCCGGGGAGGGCACAGAGAAGCCAAGAAGGAGCGGTGTTGAGGTTTACCTTTTGTTGTACAGGAGCTTCATCAGGAAGGGGAAAACGAAGGTCTACCCTTTTGGAATTCCCTCCCGCAGAGCGGATAATATCTCCTATTTGTGCTTCCGGGCTGAAAAAGTAGACCCCGGGATAATCACAATCACCGCTTACGTGGAGCTCGACCTTTTCTGACTCCTCGGGAGGAAGATATGCACTTAAAGGACTATTTCTGTCTTCACAGTAAAGAAAAAACACCCCACCAATAGCGGCAGTGATAAGCAGGGCAACAGCGATGTAGCCCTTATTATCCCTAAGTATCCTTTTCAAGGATTATCCGAGCATCTACGGCCAGGGCGCCATCTTTGTAGGCGAATATGGGATTAAGGTCCAGCTCGGCTATTTCGGAGTTCTGTTCCACGAAATCAGAGACCTTAAGTATCATTTGTTCAAGCTTTCCGATATCTGCGGGGTCCTGACCTCGATAGCCACAAAGAATCGGATATCCCTTTATCTCTCGCACCATCTCGTGGGCATCCCGGGGAGTTAAGGGAACGATCCTGAAAGAAACATCTTTTAGAACCTCAACCAGCACTCCCCCCAGACCAAACATGATCACCGGCCCAAACTGAGGATCCTTGGACATGCCAACGATTACTTCCACTCCCGGGGGGGCCATCTTCTGCACCGCTACTCCCTGGATGCGAGCCCGGGGGAATTTTTGCTTGACCGAAGTCATGATTTCGCTGTAGGCCCTACCTACCTGGGAAATATTCTTGAGCCCTACCTTTACCCCTCCAGCATCACTCTTGTGAATTACCTCAGGAGAGACTATTTTAAGAACTACCGGAAATCCCATGTCAGAGCTTATAGAAATAGCCTCTCTTTTTGTTCTAGCTAGCCTGGTATCTGCCACCCCTATCCCTGCCTCTTTGAGTAGGTTTTTAGCTTCAACTTCAGTGAGAACATTTCTCCCCTCTTTTTTGGCCATGGTAATAGCCTCTACTGCTGACATCCTTACCTCCTAACAAAAATTCAACACTTTTGCCATTCTACCAGAGTTTATGAACTTTAGCAAAGTGAACCTTACACCTGTCACTATAACAGTTTAGTCGGTGAACGTTAAAAAGTCTTGCGTCATTGTGAGCCTTTCGCAATGACACGACGTGGGATGCTTATCTACTGACTAAATTGATACGAGACACGCCAAGGGAAATCCAAATTGACAAAGGATAGCTTCCTGGCTATGATTTCTGGTACAAGGTAAGCTGAGATATATGGTGTATTCCTCCGAGCTACTAAAGGGAAGTGTAGATACCATTCTTCTTTCTTTGATTGCGGAAAATCCGGTATATGGTTATCAAATCGTCCGAGAATTGGAGAAAAAAAGCCAGGGGTACTTTGTATTTAAGGAGGGTACCCTATATCCTGCCCTGCGCCGCCTGGAAAGAAAAAGGCTGGTCATAAGCAAATGGGAGGATCTTCAAAGCGGTAGAAAAAGAAGGTACTACTATATAACTGACCAGGGATCGAAGTTTTTAAAGGATAAAAAGGCGGAGTGGCAGGGATTTTCCCTGGCCATAAATTTAATAGCCGGCCTGCCCTAAATACCGGGTCAGCGGAGATGATAGCCGATTCCTGGATAGAGAGGATCAGGGGGTTATTAGAGCTTAGCTCCTCTCAGAAGGAGGAGGTCCTTTGTGAGTTGTCCACCCATCTGGAGGAGGAGGTAGAGGAGTTAGAGAGAGGAGGTCTCTCTGGAGAAGAGGCAAGCATAAAGGTAGTGGAGGCTCTGGGGTCCACTGAGGAGATAGCCCGGGAGCTCAATCAAGTTTATGCCCATGGGAGCGATAAAGAAGCTATCTTAGCTTCCCTCCCTTACTTTCTTTCCTTCCTTCTCTTTTCCCTTGGCCTTGAGGAAAACATGGGGGCTCTTATCTTCGCCGGTGGTACCGTTATCGTAGCTGTGCTGGTTGGTCGAACCGCCAGACCCCCTTGGGTTCTTACCTGGATGGGCTATTCATTTGTGCTTCTATTTGCCCTGGGCTTTCTACTGTGGGATATTATCTTCCCCCTGGCCCTTGCTTATGGCTTATTGGTAATATCCCTCTTCATCACCAAAGTCATAAGTGTAGTCAGGGAGGATCCCTACCTTATTCCTCTTATATCTGTCCCTCCTTTGATATTTGGAGAGTGGTTTTTAGAGGGCACACCGGAATTTAAGCCTCTGACAGTGCTGGGCTTTCTGGCACTGGCCGTTCTCTGCTCCATCTTCATCATGGGGGGAAGAAGAGCAAAACTCATCGTCTGTCTGACCCAAATCTTCGTCCTGAGCTTGATCTTGGGCTCGGTAGGTACAGCCGGACTCTGGGCCCTGCCGGCAATCACCATGGCCTGTCTGGTATTGAGAGAGGCCCGAGTAGAGCAGCACTAGCTGAGGTAATTTTGGGCCAGCCTTATCAGAAAATCTGTTCTTACCCTCAAGCTTTTGATATCCATCCTCTCATTTGGAGCATGGATAAGATTTGATATCGAAGGCTCAAGGATATCTATTCCATAGCAAGGAATCCCCATTCGCCGAAGAAACCGAGAGTCAGTGGCAGCAGAAGAAATGACCGGCGACATGACCGCATCATCTCTTGCCACTTCTCTCAAGGTACGCTGGATGAGCTCAGTATAAGGAGAGCGGAAGGGGGAAAGAGAGGAAGGAAAGAAGCTCCCGATTTCCACCTGTATATTTTCCCCCACCGCCTTTTCAAGCTCTTCCTTTACATATTCTTCATCCTGCCCGGGCATAACCCTTATGTCCACTTCAGATGAGCAAAAGTCGGGCACCATATTTACCTTTACCCCTCCCTGGATGGTGTTCACTGAGACCGTCATGCGAGTTACTGCCCGGAGATACTCCCGAAGTTTTTTGTCTTCTATAGAATCGACCACGCAGTCCAGATTTTGAGGGGTAACTTTCGTCCCTAATAACTCCCAGAACATCTCCTCCACTTCAGGGCTCAGTATGACCTCGGGTTTATACTTGGCCAGCTCTTCCAGTGCCCTGGCCATCTTGGTAATGGCATTTTCTCCCAGGGCAGGAATAGACCCGTGAGCAGAAAGGCCATGGGCGTGAAAATAAGCCCGCAGGACCCCTTTTTCGCCTGCCTGCATCAGGTAGACGGTGTTAGGGCCTATTCTCAGAGGCCCCTCCGCTCCCTCATTTATAACCAGGTCAACCCCGATTTCATCCGGGTAGTTCTGTATCAGATGCTTTATTCCTTTTCCTTCTCCTTCCTCGTCACAAGTGGCAGCAAAGGTGAGCCTTCCCTTAAGCCTTTCCTTCTTGAGCTTCAGCAGGGCATATGCTTCACAGGCTACCAGTCCCTTACAATCTATGGCTCCCCTTCCCCAAACAAACCCCCCTTTTATTCTTCCGCTAAAGGGGTCAAATTCCCATCCTCCTCCTCCCGGAACGACATCGGTGTGGGAAAGGTATAGAAGTTTTTTCTCTCCCTCACCCAGATGCGCAAGGAAGTTTCCCCTTCCTGGGCTTATGTGAATAATCTTGCTTTCGATGCCCTCCCTATCGAAGAGATCCTTGAGGTATTCTGCTACCTCAAGTTCTCCTCCCGGTGGGTTCACCGACTTTATTCTTACCAGGTCAGAGAGGATGCCTTCTTCAGTTATCAATCCTCCTTTTCCAGCTCAAACGCTCGGTGCAGGCTGCGGACAGCCGTGGGGATCTTGTCCTCCTCCACGATGCAGGTAATGCGAATCTCTGAGGTGGTGATGAGTTCGATGTTGACTCCGGCCTCATACAGGGTATGAAACATCCGGGCGGCATATCCGGGGGCATTCTGCATTCCCACCCCCACAATACTCACCTTACCCAGGTTGGTGCTATGAACTACTTTTTGCGCCTTGATGGATTCAGTCACCGGCAAGATAATCTCCAGTGTCTTCTCTGTATCCCCACGAGAGACGGTGAATGTGAGGTCAGTTATACCTTGAACACTGGCATTCTGGACAATGGTGTCCACATTTATGTTGCTCCTGGCCAGGGGTTCAAACAAAGAAGTGACTATCCCTGGTTTATCCGGGATGCCTACTACGGTTATTTTAGCCACATCCATATCGAAGGTTACTCCTCTTACCTTGTTTTTAGCTTCCATGTTTACTCCTTCCAAGATGAGGGTTCCGCAAGATTGGCTTCCGCTCCCGGCCACCAGGATGGGAATTTGGTATAGCTTTCCAATCTCTACTGCTCGGGGATGGATCACCTTAGAGCCGTAGCTAGCTAACTCCAGCATTTCCTCATAATCTATCTCTGAAAGCTTCCTTGCCTCAGGGACCACCCGGGGGTCGGCAGTATATATCCCTTCAACATCAGTATATATCTCGCATATCTTGGCTTTAAGTCTTGCCGCCAGAGCCACTGCCGTGGTATCTGAACCTCCCCTCCCCAGGGTGGTTACATCTTCGGAAGTTCTTTCTATCCCCTGAAATCCTGCCACTACCACCACTTTGCTCCGGGCCAGCTCACGCTCCATCCTTTGGGAATTAATATCCAGGATATGCGCCTGGGAATAATAGCCATCAGTCTGAATACCTGCCTGGGCTCCGCTCAGACTTATAGCATCCTGCCCCAGGGACTTGAGGGCCATGGAAAGGAGGGCCGCAGAGACTGTCTCTCCGGTAGAGATGAGGAGGTCCAGATCTCGGCCGTCAGGACGAGCCGATACCTGGTGGGCAAGCTCAATGAGATCATCAGTGGTATCCCCCATGGCCGAGACCACCACCACCAATCTTACACCTTGTTGACTTCGGCGGACAACGCGTTGGGCCGCCTCCCTTATGTTCTGAGGTGAGGCCAGAGAGGACCCCCCGTATTTTTGTATTATTAGCTCCATTCAGGTAAGAAGCCTTCTTATAATAGTATAACCTTCCACTACTATACCACTGATCTTCGTTTGCTCCTCAGTGAGCCTTTCTGCTCCTGAGGGCTCAAAATTTGGCCTCCACATAAGGAAGGGAACAGCCTCCCTCACGTGGGTTTGGATAGCTACAGGCGTGGGGTGATCCGGCATGATGAGCATCTGAAGGCGATCCTTGTTCCAGGAGATGAGCCTTCTCACTATTTCGTCATCTATTTTCTCAATGGCCTCTATTTTATCTGAAGCCGAGCCACTATGGGCGGCCTCATCGGGTGCCTCAACATGAATGACCACCAGGTCGTGGTTCTCAAGTGCTCTGAGTGCCCCCTCTGCCTGGGCAGCATAGTCATTGTCTGGACCATCGGTGACACCAGGTATATTGAGTACCTCCATCCCCAGGGCCTTGGCCAGGCCACGAAGCAAATCTACACCTGAAGTTAGGGCACTATTCAGCCCATACACCTTGGTGAAGGAGGGTAAGAAGAAAGGACCTTCACTTCCCCAGAAGAGCCATATCATGGAGGCAGGCAGATTTCCCTCCCGGATGCGTTTTTGGTTTATGGGATGATCTCTCAATATCTTCTCTGAAGAAAACATTAAATATCGCAGCAGATCACTTCCTTCACTCTGGGGAAGAAAGGAGGCTATAGACTTTCCGGGAATATCATGGGGAGGGGTGCAGATGGCCAGAAGAGTATCCCGGTGTCCTCTTATCTTGCATATATGTCTATAGCCTGTCCCCGGATAGAAGTGTATTTCCTCATTCCCCAGCTTTTGGTCAAGGTCGGAGATAAGAGAGCAAGCCTCCGAAGTTGAGATATGACCTGCGCTATAGCTTTCCATCCTGCCACCGGAGATGGAGACTAGATTTAAGCGAAACACCACCTCATCGGGCAGGATGGGGATTCCCAGGCTTTGGGCTTCGATGATACTTCTCCCCTTGTAATAAACCTGGGGGTCAAACCCCAGAATTGACATACAGGCACAGGCACTGTCGGGTTCCATCCCCGGGGGAACGGTATGAGCAAGTCCTACCTCTGCCTCACGGGCTAAGTAGTCTAGATAAGGAGTACGGGCCACCTCCAGGGATGTTCTTCCGCTATACTGGGGGAGGGGCCAGCCGGAGGCTCCATCCATTATCAGGATGCAATACTTCACCCTGACTTTAGATAGGAGTCGATGGAGACGGCAGCCCGCTTTCCCGCTCCCATAGCACTGATTACCGTGGCTGCTCCAGTGGCCATATCTCCACCGCACCAAATTTCATCTCGGCTGGTTCTACCGGTGGCTTCATCTGTGATTATAGTGCCCCACTTGGTAAGCTTGAGCCGGGAGGTGGTGGAGGGAACAATGGGGTTGGGCCTGGTACCTAAGGCAATGATGGCAGTATCAATTTCAGTCACAAACTCAGTCCCTGGCTTTCGGATTGGTCTCCTCCGACCACTTTCATCAGGTTCGCCAAGCTCCATTTCATAGCACTCTACTGCCACCACCCTCCCCTGATCATCCCCGATGAACCTTAAGGGGTTGGTCAAAAGCCGGAAAATAATCCCCTCCTCCTCAGCATTTTCCCTTTCCTCGGCCCTAGCGGGCATTTCTATCTTAGAACGGCGATAGATGATGTTAACCTCGGAGGCTCCCAGTCTTAAGGCACATCTTGCTGCATCCATGGCCACATTTCCTCCACCAAACACCGCCACCCTTTTCCCTGCCTTTATAGGGGTATCATATTCAGGGAAGAGATAAGCCTTCATCAGGTTGGTCCGGGTAAGAAATTCATTGGCTGAGTAGATACCACTCAGGTTTTCACCGGGGATACCCAAGAACATGGGTGCCCCCGCCCCGGGGGCCAGGAAAACAGCCTCAAAACCATTCCCCAAAATCTCATCCGCAGTTTTGGTCTTACCTATCACCTGGTTAAGCTTTATATCCACCCCCCATGACTTTACATAATCAACTTCACTCTGAACGATTTCCTTGGGTAGTCTAAATTCAGGAATGCCATACATCAGAACCCCTCCGGCAATATGGAGGGCCTCAAATATGGTAACTGCGTACCCCAGCTTAGCCAGGTCACAAGCGCAGGTAAGACCGGCCGGCCCCGATCCAACTACTGCCACCTTCTTATCCACAATAGAAAAGGATTGTCCTTCTCTCTCAGCTGTCACTTCAGGATGGGCCCTTCCCCAATCGGCTACATATCGTTCCAGTCGGCCAATGGCAATGGGAGCACCTTTCTTGGCCAGATTACATTTTACTTCGCACTGTGTTTCCTGGGGGCAAACCCTTCCGCAGATAGCCGGAAGGCTGTTCTTACTTTGGAGTATCTTTACTGCCTCCCGCATATTATTTTCGCGTACAGCATTTATGAACTCAGGAATGTCCACATTTACCGGACAGCCCTCCTTGCAGGAAGGCTTCTTGCACTGAATACACCTTCCCGCTTCCTCTAAAGCCTGCTCTTCAGTATAGCCTAGAGCTACCTCATCGAAATTTCCTCTCCTGACTTTGGGGTCTTGCCGAGGCATGGGAACGCGGTTTAAGTTTAGCTTTTCGGGCATGATTTCTCCCACATTTCCAGTGCCTTTTTCTCCTCATCCAGATATGCTCTCTGCCGCATCATGAGAAGGTCAAAGTCTACCAAATAGGCATCAAAATCGGGCCCATCAACGCAGGCAAACTTGGTTTCCCCTCCCACCTCCACCCTACAGCAGCCACACATCCCGGTTCCATCTACCATGATAGGATTGAGGCTGACCATAGTCTTGACGTCAAAGGGCTTGGTAGTGGCAGCACAAAACTTCATCATGATGACCGGGCCGACGGCGAACACGCGTTGTATCTTTTCCCTCTCCAATATTTCTTTAAGGGGCTGGGTCACCAATGCCTTTCTGCCATAGGAGCCATCATCAGTAGTGACAATTATCTCATCACTTACGCTTCTCATTTTGTCTTCCCAGAATAGAAGGTCCTTATTTCTGGACCCAATGATGGAAATGACCGTATTCCTCTTCCTCTTGAGCTCTCGGGCAAGGGGAAATATAGGAGCAATACCTACGCCGCCTCCCACCACTATTACCCGTCCAAAGCTTTCTATCTCTGTGGGCTGGCCCAAAGGCCCCACAAAATCTGCTATGGAGTCTCCCGCACTGAGGGTAGCTAGCTTTTGGGTAGTCTTCCCTACCTCCATAAATACTATGGTGACAGTTTTCTCATCCCAGTCAGCGATGGTGAGGGGGATTCTCTCCCCTTTATCATCCATTCTCAGAATGATGAACTGGCCCGGCTTTGCCTTTTTGGCTATATCTTCTGCCTCCACTTTGAATAGATAGATGCCCGAGGCTAAATCCTCTCGAGAAGTTATACTATACATCAGCCACCAATTTTACCATCTCTTGCTTAATTACTCAACCTAGCATTAAAATTAAGCCATGTCAGGTCATTCTAAATGGTCCCAGATTAAGCGCCAAAAAGGGGTAAGCGACCAGAGAAGAGGTCAGCTATTCACCAAGCTGATACGGGAGATTGCCATTGCTGTGCATGAGGGGGGAGGGGACCCCACTCAAAACGCCCACCTTCGCCTGGTAATACAGAAGGCCAGGGAGAACAACATGCCCCTGGAGAACATTGAGAGAACCATAAAACGAGCTTCAGGATCGAGTGAGGGAGCATCCCTCTTGGAAGCTACGGTTGAGGGGTATGGGCCGGGTGGGGTAGCCGTCCTGGTCAGGGTGTTGACCGACAACCGGAATCGGGCTCTCCAGGAAGTAAGAAGGGTATTTTATCGTGATGGAGGAAGCATGGGGGAGGCAGGATGTGTGGCCTGGATGTTTGAACCCAAGGGGATGGTTATCATAGATAAAGGGGGGATAGATGCTGAGGAGATAGCTCTGTTAGCGATCGATGCTGGGGCTGAAGATGTGAGCATAGAGAAGGATTATGTGGAGGTTCGTACTGCCCCCCAGCAGCTAGAGAAGGTATACCAGTTGCTTCAACAAAAGGAGTTGCCCATCACCTCCTCAGACATATCCATGCTTCCTAAAATGACCGTGAACCTGGACGAGAAGAAGGCTATAGAAGCAGTAAAGCTCATAGATAGGCTAGATGAGTTGGATGATGTACAGCGGGTATTCTCCAACATTGATTTCTCGGAAGAGGTAGCCGAGAGGTTGAAGGCACAGGCTTGAGAGTACTAGGTATTGACCCGGGGACGGCAAAGCTAGGCTACGGAGTGATAGAAGGAAAAGAGGAGTTCAGGCTGGTCAACCTGGGGGTTTTGAGCCTTTCCTGTCATCTTCCTCTTGCTCAACGGATAAACTTGCTTTATCTCAAAATGCTTGAGATAGGTCGAGAGTTTTACCCTGACGAGGTGGCCATCGAGGAGCCCTTCTTCTCTCAGAACGCCCGCTCAGCGCTGACTATAGGAAGGGCAGAGGCAGCTGCTATCCTGGCCTTTTCCCTTCAACATATACCCGTATGCGTTTACACTCCCACCCAGATAAAGATGGCAGTGACCAATTATGGGAGAAGCAGTAAAGAACAGGTACAGGAGATGGTGAGGCTGTTGCTAAGCCTTTCTGAGGCTCCTCCCAGTGATGCTGCTGATGCTCTAGCTTGCGCTATCTGTCATTGGCAACAAAAAAGGATAACTACTATTATTCATGATAGCCGAGGTTGAGGGAGAAGTCTCATCCCGAGGAGGCACTTGGGTCATCGTAAAGGTGGACGGGATAAGCTTTCAGTTGTCAACTCCCTCCTCGGTGACAGAAGGACTAAAGGTGGGGGAGCGTGTTAAGCTCTATACCCACCTTCAGATAAGAGAAGATGGCATCTTCATGTATGGGTTTTCCTCACCTGAAGAGAGGGAGCTCTTTCAGATGGTCATGGGGGTTAACGGGATAGGGCCCAAAACTGCGCTTTCTATTCTTTCCCATTTAAGTCCTCAGGAACTAGGCTCGGCCATAGTAAAGGGAGATGCTGTCCTCTTAAGTCAGCTTTCGGGCTTAGGTGAAAAGATGTCTCATCGACTGATATTGGAGCTCAGGGAGAAGGTGAGCAGAAGATGGGCTTTAGCTTCAGACAACTCTGAGGTGATGGCGGCCCTTGTTTCCCTGGGCTACTCCTCTGCTGAGGCGAGCAGAGGAGTAGCCCTTCTTCCTCCTTCTGAACTTACCCTGGAGGAAAGGATAAGGACTGCTCTACAGCACTTGTCGGCGAGTTCTCCAAAGACTTAGGATGAAAGTAGTCTTAGTAAGCTACACCCCTGATTCTGAGCTTATAATTGCTTCTTCTGCTTCGGCTTCTTATGACAGTAAAAAAAATTTCACCCCGGAGTATGTATCCAGCTTTCTTAAGAACTTAGCCGAGAGGGGCCACCTTTCACCTTTTGAGCACGCCTCCTTTACCTTCGATATTCAGGGAATCAGCCGAGCCTGTAGCCATCAGCTGGTTAGACATAGGATCGGTGTAGCGTTTACCCAGCAGAGTCAGAGGTATACCAAGCTTACTGAGCCTCACTTTGTTACCCCATCCACCATCGAGCAAGGGTGGGAGGAAAGATATGCTGACCTTAGTCTGGCTTGTCATCGACTCTACCGGGAGATGGTAGAAGGAGGAATACCCATGGAAGATGCCAGGTACGTCCTTCCCCAATCTTTTGAGACCCGGATAGTGATGACGATGAATGCTCGGGAGTTGATAAATGCTTCAGAACTTCGCCTGTGCCAAAAGGCGCAGTGGGAGATCAGAGAGCTTTTTGAGAATCTAAGGTCGGAGGTAAAGAAGGTGGCCCCGGCCATCGAGCAGATGCTTAAACCCAAATGCTATCGCTTAGGCTTTTGCACTGAGAGCAAGAGTTGCGGTCTTTTCCCCACCAGAAATAAAGTTGAGACTAAGAATGGAAGCAACTGACTTTGGAATCACCCGGTGTGGGGATAGAGTATTCCACTGGGGAGAGAAAGCCTACATCATGGGGGTCATCAATACCAGCGTTGATTCCTTTTCCGGTGACGGTCTGGATGATATGGGGCTGATAGTAGAGAAGGCGAAAAGATTTGAGGCAGATGGAGCAGACATAATTGATATTGGGGGTGAATCTACCCGACCAGAAACCCACTCCTACTATCTCCCTCTAGAGGAGGAGGTAAAGCGCACCGTTCCCGTGATACAAAAGCTTAAAAAAGAGGTAAAGGTTCCCTTGAGCATTGATACCTATAAGGAGGAGGTAGCAAGAAGGGCAGTAGCCGTGGGGGTGGATATGATAAATGACATCTGGGGGCTAAGGCAGGAAGAGGGTATAGCCTCCCTGGCGGCTCAAGAGAGGATACCGTTGGTGCTCATGGCAAACCACCGGGGAAGAGAGTTAAAGGGAGGTATGGAGGAGGTTATACAGGACTTAAGCTCATGCATAAAGACCGCAGCCGCACTAGGAGTACCCCGGGAGAACATCATCCTCGACCCTGGGATAGGGTTTGGTAAGACAGCCCAGCAAAATATGCTTATTCTACAACGTCTGGGGGAGATAAAAGCGCTGGGAAGGCCTATCCTGGTAGGTCCCTCACGTAAGTCCTTCATTACCTCCGTTCTGCCCCTTCCCCCGGCGGAGAGAATCGAGGGAACGGCCGCAGCAGTAGCCATATCCATATTCAATGGCGCCAACATCATCCGAGTACATGATGTAAAGGCGATATCCCGTGTGGCCAAGATAAGTGATGCCATCATTAGAGCATAAGGTCTATCTTGGCTTAGGATCGAATCTGGGCAACCGCCTGGCTAACCTACTTTTTGCCATTGAGCTTCTACCGGGGAGGGCGGAGAGAATATCATCCATATATGAGAGCAAGCCCTGGGGCTTTGACCCCCAATCCCTGTTTTTGAACCTTGTCCTGCATTTTAAGACTCTTCTTTCGCCCCCCAACCTTCTCTCAGAGGCTAAAACGATTGAAAAGAGGCTGGGAAGAAAACCTGGCTTCCGCAATGGTCCCCGCCCTATGGATATCGACATACTATTCTATGATGAGGAGACCATAGTTACAGAAAACCTCATACTTCCCCACCCCAGGATAGAGGAGAGGGCCTTTGTTCTCCTTCCCCTATGCGAAATAGCCCCCGACCTTATTCATCCTGTAAGGAAGAAAAGCATTCAGGAATTAACCACCAAAGTGAACAAGGAAGGTGTATGGGTATGGCATATGAAGTGATAATCAAGGGATACTTCGACGCTGCTCACTTCCTGCGAGGATATCCTGGCAAGTGCGAGAGGGTTCATGGGCACCGCTATGAGGCCATAGTCTCGGTTAAGGTGGAGGAGCTCTCGGAGATAGGCATAGCCTACGACTTCTCTGTATTACGGAGAAGGTTGAACGAAGTGATAGATAAGTTGGATCACACTCTCCTGAATGACACTCCTCCCTTCGATAGAATAAATCCCTCCGCAGAGAACATTGCCCGTTTCATATACCAGGAGCTTGATGAGCCTCATGCTTCTTCTGTCCAGGTGTGGGAATCACCCCAGAGTGGAGTGACTTATCATCCCTGAGAAATTTCAGGCTATTTTTATCAGTACAGGCGAGCCAGAAAGCTGCTTAAGATTTCGGTAGAAAAATTGATCCAGGGAATAACCTTTTTGTAGTACATTCTGGTGGGGCCAACCACACTCAGTGTTCCCCTTCCCCCCTGGGGAACAGTGTAACTTCCTACTACCAGGCTTAAGTTGTGCAAGACATAATCTTCATTCTCATGGCCGATGCTTATCTTTATCTTCTGTGATGGACCTAAAACATCCTCCCATAATTCTTTTTCTTCCCATACTTCTACCAGAGGCAGCATTTCTTTATGGCTAAACTCCGGTTGGCTTAGCAGGTAGCTCAACCCACTCACCCAGACTTTCTCACTTTTGGCCTCTTCCCCCTGCATTAACTGAGCTATACTGCCAACCACCCTACCTTCCAGGGGAGAGAAATCTTCCTCTGAGGATAGAATATCACTCCAGGTGCAACCAGAGTAGAGGTAGTTTATCTTATTGGATATGAGGTCAAGATCATCCTGGGGGACGGATCTATCCAAGGAGATGAGCTGCTTTTTGATCCTGGCCCCGGTGAGCACCAGGATAAGCAGAGCCAGAAACTCCTGAAAGGATATCAGGCTTATATGTTTGAGGAAGAGCCTTCCTCGAGGTGGAGTAACCAGGATAAGATAGCCTATCCTTCGAGCTAAGGCCTGAGCTATCTGCTCTAACCACTCCTCAAACCCCTCCACATTGGTGAGAAGGATGGCCTGGGCTGTCTCCTCTTTCTCCTTCTCAGAGACATCATCTACTTCCAAAAGATGTTCTACGTAGTAGCGATAGCCCTTATCGGAGGGAATTCCTCCGGCTGAGATATGGGGTCGATAGATGTATCCCTCATCTTCCAAAGAAGCAAGCTCATTTCTTACCGTGGCTGAGCTTACTTCAACATGGGGCGATATACGGCCCGAAGCCACTGGTGAGCAGGTAGCGATGTACCCCTCTACTACATCTTTCAATACCAATTTTTTCCTGGGTGATAACATAAGTAACCTCGCTCAAGGCTATCTCAGGTCAGCCCTCCTTCACCTCCAATTTCACATCATAGATGAAATTCCTTGCTCCGCACAGGAAATAGAAATATCCCTTCCCTCCGGCATCCACCACCCCTGCTTCATCGAGCTGGGGAAGAAGCCTGGGTGTCCTTTCCACTGTCTCTTTGGCCTTGGATACTACTTCCTTTATCACTTCTCGGAGGTCATCTCGCCTCTCCGCTACCCAGATGGCATGGTCACCTACTTCGCGAGCTACAGTAAGGATAGTTCCCTCAACGGGGTGGGCGATGGTTTGATATGCTGTCTCTGAAGCTAGCTTGAGTGACCGAGCAAAATCCCGGCCGGAGAACTTTTCCTTCATCTCCATCGCTTTAGCCATTCCCTTGAGTATCTGTGACAGGATGACGCCTGAGTTTCCCCGGGCTCCAAATAGGGCCCCTCGAGAGGCCTGAGCAGATATTACTTCCGCCGATGTAGTGTTTAGCTTCCCTATCTCTTCATTGGCTGCCCTGATGGTAGCCAGCATGTTATTACCTGTATCACCGTCAGGAACAGGAAAGACATTCAGGCGGTTGAGCTCTCCTGCATGCTTTCTTATGCATCTCTCTGCCTCTTTGAATATCCCCTTTAGTGTAGAGCCACTATACTCACTCATTGTAAAAGGCAACCCCCAGAGTATCCGGTCCACTATGTGCTCCCAGCACTGGTGTGAGTGGTGTCATCCACAGCTCAGCACAGCTAAATCTGGCTTTAATCTTTTCCTGCAATCTATCCGCCTTTTGGGGTAGGCCTCCATACATTACAGCGACATGAAGCGGGGTAGGGATCAGGTTATCTTTCATTATCCGTAATAACCTCTCATCTGCTTCATCATGGTCTGCTGTTCCATCAGCAAGCTTTATCAGTCCTTCCCTCATGGTAACCACAGGACGCATCTGGGCTGCCTGCTCTGCACTGCCTTCAGAAAACCTCCCCCCTCTCCTCAGGTAGTCTAGATTCTCCAGAGCCACAAACCCCTTTACTTTGGACATAACATTCTTGGCTGCTTCCACTACCTCATTCATATTTTCTCCCTGGTCTGCGGCTTGGGCAGCGGCGATAGCAATAAAGCCCAGCGCCGAAGTAGTGAATTGAGAGTCGACGATTTCGATGGGGACATCGGCAGCATCCCTGACCGTAAGTGCAGCGCTATAAGCGGCACTGATCTTGCTGGATAAGAATATAATCACCATACCTTCTACTTTTCCTCGCAGCTTATCGAAGATGGAAATGAGCTCACCCTGCATTGCTCCCGAGGTACCTAAGGAGAATTTTGTGCTTGGCCCACGCAAACGGGCATAGAATTCTTCTACCGTGATGTCTATCCCATCCCTGTATTCCACATCATCTATAATTAAGTGTATAGGGGCAACATGAATATGGTATTTCTCTGCCACTTCTGGAGGAATGCAGGAACTACTGTCGGTGACTACTGCTATATGGCTCATTCCCTTTCAAATCCTCATTTTACACCCTATTTTCTGCATCCACAAGGATGCGAATTGCCTCATAACTGTTGTTATCGAACTTTTCATATAAACATTCAACATTCTATCTGCCTTGACCTTCGGACTTGATAAATCTATCTGCCCTCCGTCTGGAAATCCTTTTTCCGGTGGTAGCCAGATAATTATCAGTCCAGAGAGAAGGCATCTTTTTTAATTCAGGAAAATCACTCCGTAGTGGTTGGTAGGCTGATTTCTTGAACCCGAGCACCAGGTCGTGAGGGGCAATCCTTGAGCCTGTTGACACATACAAGTAAACACAGTTGGGTTGTATATCCATGGTTAGAATTTCTATTCCTTTTGTCTGGGCAAAGTTGAGAAAGAGCTCCCTTAACCTCCGCTCAACATCATCTACCAGGACTGGCTTCTTCCTCTTAGTACACCAGACGAGATGGTAATTTATCATATTGTCCATGCTTTCATTCTATAGAAATTTCAATGTTTATGTCAATAACCTAAAAACTCGAAATGAATTATTTCATTTCTAAAACAATACCTGGAAAATTAAAATATAGATTTCTGCACAAATCATCGAACAGTCCAGAACGTACCACTGAGTCAAGTATTACGTAGCCCTGCCTCCTTATTGCCATGTCTTAAGACGTTTAAAGGCACCAAGTTTTTCCCTGTCTCCAATTCTGGCTTTGTCTAGAGCCTGAATGAGGAACTGGATGCTATTATCGTACGTTTTTCTATCCACAGGATAGGGGTGACCATCCTTGCCACCATGGGCGAAGCTATACCTTGCTGGATCACGTAAGCTGACCGGTGTATCATACACCAACTCTGAAATAAGACCTAAAGCACGAAGCGTCTTCGGCCCTACACCTTCAAGCCCGAGTAATGACTCAAAATTTTTCGGCTGGCGTTCATAAGCAGTGGTAAAGATCTTACCTAATCTCTCAGGATGGATATCCTCAAGGGTGATGTAAGGTCGCCGAGGTAGGCTTAGTGTTTTCAGCTTAGTTAGCTGAGATACAATTTTATCCGGTTCTTCTTCAGTGGCAATATGAGCAATGACATCCCTTGCCTTTGAGCTTTCCAAAGCCACCAGATTCAATGCCTCACCTCTACACTGTGAGCAAATGGCAGACTGGGGCTCGCAAACAAAATCACTGACCTTCTCCCCCAGCCAGTGGTACCTCCGGGCATAGCGGTTAAATTCGTTCATCCCCTGTTGAATGACCGCCCAGGAGCCGCTGGTAGTGAAAAAGAAAGTGTGGTGGTAAAGCTGATAGCCATCCTGAAGAGCCGAGCTATCTACCTTGGCTGACATCCTGCTGGCATAAATCAGAGGTGATGGATCCGCCTTTAACAGATATCCAAAGTCCTCTATCTCTGCGGGAGTCTTCCGTGAAGTCCTTCCCTTGCCACCAGCAATAAACAGGCCAAGGTCTTTTTCCAAGCCTTTTAGCCCTTCCTTCAAGGCACCGCAGACAGTGGTGGTAACACCGCTGGAATGCCAATCGTAGCCCAGAACACAGCCAAAGGCTTGAAACCAGTAGGGGTCGGAAAGGCGGCGAAGCATCTCCTGAGCCCCAAATTCATCAATAACGACAACGGTAATCTCCCGAGCCAGTTGACACATCCGCCCGAACAGCCATGGAGGCACCTTACCATAATGTAAGGGCAGATTGGCAATCCCAGTTCTTTGCCCAAGACCACTCATTTTCTAACCTGGAAACATTATATAACAGATTTAGCAGCACAATGCTTACCCTCCCCCATTACTGCTTAAGGCCTCCGGTTATAGGAACCTTCTCCCCACAGGCAGGACAGCATCCATCTATGATCTGGTATCTGGTTATATCCAATCCATATCTCTCGATCAGAAGCTCATTACACTTGGGACAATAAGTATTCTCATAGGGATGCCCTGGCACATTTCCAACGTATACATAGCTTAGACCTTCTTCCTTGCCTATTCTCCTTGCCCTCTCTAGAGTGCTCCTGGGGGTAGGATCTTCCTCGAACTTGTAGGCAGGATAGTATCTGGTAGTATGCCAGGGGGTCTCTTCTCCTAGCTCATCCTTGATCCTCCTGGCAATTCTTCTCAGACATCTCTCACTATTATTCACACCGGGTATGATGAGAGTAGTTACCTCCACCCAGACCCCGTGCCTTTTTGCCCATAAGGCATTCCTCCATATCTTCTCTACATCAGCCGAACAAAATTTCTCCACTACCTCAGCATCTCCCTTTATATCAATGTTCATGGCATCAAGCCCATGGTCTACCAGAGCCTGGAGTGCTTCCAGGGTCATATATCCATTGGTAATGTAGGTGTTATAGTAGTTCTTTTGCTTAGCCAATTTGAAGACATCCAAAGAATATTCCAAAAGCAGGGTGGGCTCGTTGAAGGAAATGCTCGTGCCACCACATCCATACCTTCCCACCAGTTCAACAAGCCCTGAGGGGCTTATATATCTCCCCTTTCCTACATTCTGAGGAGACTTACTTATATCGTAGTTTTGGCACCAAGGACAACTGAAGTTGCAGCCCCAGCTCCCTATGGTTAAGGCTTCGCTCCCCGGCCAAAAATGAAACAGAGGCTTCTTCTCAATGGGGTTTATGCTCAGGGAGGAGATATCGCCATACTCCAGGGTATAAAGCTTTCCTCCTATATTCTTCCGGGTATTGCAGAACCCCAGCCCACCTTTAGGAATATCACAACACCTCTCGCAGGTATGGCACCTCAGTCTCCCCTCGGCCTCCTCAAACAGAAGGGCTTCCCTTATTCGCGGGTCTCCCATTTTCTTCCTTAAAGGGGGTTGATCTGAACCAGAGAGTTAAACCTCAAGGCATCATTGTACAGGGCGAGGTTGTCAAATAGAAGGTAGGCTTTATCCCCCGCCATTCCTTTAAGATGTATTAGTTCCTCATCAGAATAGTTAAGTCTAAAGTAGCATGTCTTTCTCCATGGTGTCTCCCTCCGCCACCTGAGGATAGTCTCGAGCTTGGGCGGTTTGTAGAAGGTCTGACGGAGCTTTACCAAACATCCTTACCTCCAGATCGTTCTTAAGCTAATGCTTTGACTTCCTCTACTATCTTGGGTAGGCTTTCCGCCACCTTGTCATGGATTATTATATTGGCCATACCATCGTAAGGGGTTGGCCCAAGGTTAATGATGACAAGGTTTGCGCCACTTCCTTTGGCTAGTTGGGGTAGCTCAGCCACTGGATAGACCACTAAGGAAGAGCCGCAGACCAACATAAGTTCACATTTCTGAGCATACGCAAACGATGTTTTGAGTGCATCTTGAGGAAGAGCCTCCCCGAAGAAAACAACGTCTGGCTTAATGATACCTCCACAGTCACAGATCGGGGGGATCTTCTGTTGCCCTATGACTTCGTTTATGAATTCCTCCATGTCTATTTCTCTTTTGCACTTCATGCAGCTTGATGTACGAATTGACCCATGGGCCTCGACCACATTCTTACTTCCTGCCTTTTGATGTAACATATCTACATTCTGGGTTATGATGCAGGAAAGCTTACCCATTCTCTCAAGCTCAGCCAATGCCTTGTGCCCTTCATTTGGCTCTGCGTGAGTGAGTTTAGATATATCCATCCCCTTGATGAGCCCCATGACCTCCTTGAGATCAAAGCCCTTAGTGTAGGAACCTATATGAGCGAACTTCATAGGGTCAATCTTTTCCCATATGCCCGTCCCCGGGCTTCTGAAGTCTGGTATGTCAGATTCAGTAGACATTCCAGCCCCACTTAGGGCAACAGTTAACCTTGACTTATTTATGAACTCTGCTACCTTCCTGGTCTCTTCTTCTAGCCAACCCATTTTGTCATATTCTCCTTATATCTTACTTTTCGGCCGCTCATTACCTCACCCCGCATACCCTCACATTCCCAAACTTTAAGCCATTCAACCACTTTAGAGCATCATAGCATCCTCCCCATAAATTCGTATACTGTTTGTTAAATTGGATCTTCTCGATGAAAAGGTTTGTTGCTCTGGTTTCCTCGAGGAAGTATAGGACCAAGTTCAAGTTCGGGCATTATGATATGAAAGAGTGCTCACCGGTTAGCTTGATGAAATGTGCAATAGCACTTTTCATTGGGCTGCATCTTATAACTGATCCTTAAGCAACCAATACCCCTTTAAGAAATTCCAGTCTATTTTATTGCTTCTTTTATTCAAGCAATGTCCTCAGTTTATTTTTCTCGGCGAAGCCCCTACGCCCGTACAAAAAGCGCCATGTTGACTTTTTCTCATCAGAATTGTATCCTATCTCATACTGTACCCTATGTGAGGTCAAACATGTTAAGAGGCATAATTTGAGAATACTTCTCGTTTATCCGCAATATCCGGACACATTCTGGAGTTTCAAGCATGCCTTAAAGTTCATTTCTAAAAAGGCGGCTTTCCCTCCTCTGGGCTTACTAACTGTAGCCGCGATGCTTCCGAAGGAGTGGGAGAAGAAACTTGTGGACATGAGCACAGCAAAGTTGAGCGACGGAGATATTAAATGGGCTGATTATGTCTTTATCAGCGCTATGTCTGTACAAAGAGATTCAGTGAGGGATGTTATCAAGAGATGTAGGAAGTTTGGTGTTAAGATTGTTGCCGGTGGCCCTCTTTTTACTACCGGGCATGAAGAATTTGATGGAGTGGACCATTTTGTGCTCAATGAGGCCGAAATTACCCTTCCACTCTTTTTAGAAGATTTGAACAACGGGTGCGCCAGGCATATTTACACCTCTGATGAGTGGGCGGACATAAAGACAACTCCTATGCCATCCTGGGAGCTTATTGACATGAAAAAATACTCCACAATGAGTGTTCAATATTCCCGAGGTTGCCCTTTTGATTGTGAATTCTGCGATATTATCGTGCTAAATGGGCATGTGCCGCGGACAAAAGGTAAAGATCAAGTACTGGAAGAGTTAGACGCGCTGTACAAACAAGGTTGGCGAAGCGGCGTCTTTATTGTGGACGACAACTTTATAGGAAACAAGAGGAAATTGAAGGCGGAAATCCTGCCGGTGATAATTGAGTGGATGGAAAAGAAGAAACATCCCTTTTCGCTGTTTACTGAGGCATCTATAAATCTCTCTGACGATGAAGAGTTGATGCAACTGATGGTCAAGGCAAACTTTGAAACAGTATTTGTTGGAATTGAAACCACATGCGAAGAGAGTCTATCCGAATGCGGCAAGTTTCAAAATAAAGACCGTGATTTGATAGCTTCGGTTAAGAAGCTCCAGAACTATGGCTTACAGGTGCAAGGAGGGTTTATTATAGGCTTCGACAACGACCCCCATACAATTTTTGAAAACCAAATCAGTTTTATTCAACGAAGCGGAATTGTTACGGCGATGGTCGGCTTACTGAATGCTCCCCCCGGCACAAAGCTATACCGACGCCTGAAGAATGAGAATCGTCTATTACCAGACTTTTCCGGTGACAACACCGATTGCTCAATGAATTTCATTCCTAGAATGGACTATAAGACTCTTATCGACGGCTACAAAGAAGTCCTCAATACTATTTATTCACCCAAAGAGTATTATGAACGCGTAAAAATATTCCTGAAGGAATACAAACCGCTACGAGCGAAGGCATTTCATCCTCAGTTTGGACATCTCAGGCCATTTGCCAGATCTGTGTGGTTTTTAGGAATCAAAGAAAAAGGAAGAAAATATTACTGGAGGCTTCTTACCTGGACATTATTAAGACGTCCACGGTCCTTCCCAGTATCAGTAACCCTTGCAATCTATGGATTCCACTTCCGCAAGGTTGTGAAGGGCTACATCGGAGTCTCAGTTTTAAAGTAATGCTTAAGCCTTCTGGTAAGACAAACAATTGCCTCCTCCCAACCTTTAATGTCCACATATTCTCCCATGGTGTTCATAACTGCTCCATCCCTCACAGATTCGGGTAAATCTTAAAAATTGAGAAAAAAAATTAAGCTTTTCGGAATCGCCTGGACCATAGGACTTGGAGGTGGTTTACTTTTCTGGCTTCTCAGAGTAACTAGAAGGGTCAAGGTTGAGGGCTATGACCGGAGAAAGTTCAACTCTAACCATAAAGGATTAATCTTAATCCACAATCATCCCTCGCTGTGGGAACCAGCTTTACTGCCCTTTCTATTCTTCCCCTGGTATCTTTTTTCATCACATTCCGTTCCTTTTTCCATCCCTGACAAGAAAAATTACCATGATAAGTGGTGGTTTTCCTCTTTTAGGTCAGTTTGTATTCCTGTTGAGAGGGAGAATCCCAGGGAAGGAATGCGAGCCTTAAGGCTTATGAAGGAAAAATTAGCTCAGGGCAAAGTCCTGATTTTGGCCCCGGAAGGAGGAAGAACCTTTAAGGGTGAGGAGTTCAGGGTGATCAAAGATGGAGAGATAGAAGTGGTGAAAGGCTTATCAGAGATTGATTTAAGGGATAATAAGGCCCTGAGAAGGTTTAAGCCGGGGGTCAGCTGGCTGATCTCCAACAGCAAGGCCGAAATTTTGCCCGTCTGGACGGAGGGAGGGGAAGGGGTTATTCTCAATGAATCCTCCTCCTTCAAGCTTCCTTTCCCCCGCTTGTGGAGACAAACTCGAATAAAGATTGGAGAGCGGTTGGACTTAGAAAAACTCCCCAGGAAAGAAATAGCCAGGCTCTTAGAGGATTCAGTCCTGAGGATAGGAAATGAGGTCTAATGCTTCCATACTTTCTCCCCTATTGGGTGGATGGTAGACCCGCTTTTTAATAATTTAACTTCACATGCTTTCTGAACATGAACCATATTCCCCTGCCTGAGAGCGGGAGACGGGATTCGAACCCGCGACAGCCTGCTTGGAAGGCAGGAACTCTACCACTGAGTTACTCCCGCAGCTAAAGCTAAACAGAAATCTCCAGAGCTATTAATGGCTTTACCTGTCTCTGTTATACATTGTAGGAGCTACGCCCCTGGTAGGTCAACACTGTTATGGCGGATGAAAAAAGAGAATTTGACAGAATCTTCGACAGGATATAGAGTAGCAAGGCAAACAGTTTCTTATGGCCATTATGGCTAAATCAGATAGGGGATATCTTTAGTGGGCTTCGAAACACAAGATGTTGAAAGAAAGGGCTTCTCCATTCTCAAAATTTTGAGCGAGTCCTCAAAAGCACTGGGAGCCAGAGCCATTGCCTACCACCTGAAAGACCACGGTATTGAACTGGGTGAAAGGGCAGTAAGATACCATCTCAAGCTGATGGACGAAAGAGGTCTAACCCAACTTATAGGGAGAGATGGCAGGCTAATCACAGAGTCAGGAGTCGAGGAGCTAAAGAATGCCCTGGTCAGAGACAAAGTTGGCTTTGCTATTTCAAGGATTGAGCTACTGGCCTTCCGCACCGATTTTGACTGGAATAAGCGCACCGGTTCGGTCCCGGTCAACGTCTCTTTTTCCCCCCAAAAAAGGTTCTCAAAGGCGCTCCAGGCAATGAAGCCTGTCTTTGAAAAAGGGCTTTGCGTCAGCGATCTGGTGGCGGTAGCTCAGGAGGGCGAGCCGCTTGGTGAATCAATTGTTCCTCGAGGTAAGGTGGGGTTGGCTACAGTTTGCAGCATTGTGCTGAATGGCACTCTGCTTAAGGCCGGCATCCCTATGGACTCCAGATTTGGTGGTATACTTCAAATTCGAAATCACAAGCCCCTTCGTTTCGTAGAACTCATCCACTACGCTGGCTCCTCGCTAGACCCCTCTGAAGTATTCATCAGGGCCAGGATGACCTCTGTTACCGAGGTAGCCCAAAAAGGTGATGGGAAAATATTGGCCAACTTTCGGGAAATACCTGCTCCATGCCGACCGATAGCCGAGAAGGTAGTGTCTGGTCTCAAGGAGGTAGGGTTGGGAGGTTTGCTTTTGATGGGAAACACCAGCGAGCCAGTATGTGAAATCACGGTGGAACTCAACCGAATTGGAATGATCCTTCTGGGCGGCTTGAACCCGGTAGCTGCAGTTGAGGAGGCAGGCATAGAAGTTGAAAGTCATGCCATGAGCACGGTCGTGGAATACCAGAAGTTAATCAAATTCAGAGAGATTGCGAAATGAAAGAAGTGAGAATCATACCTTGTCTGGACGTGAAAGATGGGAGAGTAGTCAAAGGGATAAACTTTGTGAACCTGAGAGATGCCCGTGACCCGGTAGAGGCAGCTCACGCCTATTGCCAGGCAGGGGCGGATGAACTCGTTTTCCTGGACATCTTCGCTACTTTAGAGAATAGAAGAACAAGACTGGAATGGGTCAAAAAGGTCGCTCGGAAGGTCACCATCCCCTTTGCGGTAGGAGGCGGAATCAGGAGCACGAGCGACATGAAGGAACTATTCGACCTTGGTGTGGATAAGGTCTCCATTAACACCGCTGCGGTAGAAAATCCGAAGCTTATAAAGGAAACCTCAAACGAGCTTGGAAGAGAGAGGCTGGTGGTGGCTATCGACGGCCGGAAGAACCCGCATAAAGGCCATCTTCCTCGCCTCGAGGTAGTGGTGAAAAGTGGCAGTGAGGCCACCGGCATGGGAGTTGTTGATTGGGCAAAAAGGGTGGAAGAACTGAGGGCGGGAGAGATTTTGCTCACCAGCAAGGATGCTGACGGCACCAAGGAGGGCTATGACCTGGAGATGACAAGAGCGGTGGCCGAGGCAGTAACCATACCGGTCATAGCTTCGGGAGGAGCGGGTAAACTAGAGCACCTTTATGAAGCAGTGACAATCGGGAAGGCGTCAGCGGTGTTAGCCGCCTCCATCTTCCACTTCGGGGAAATATCTATACCTGAGGCTAAAAGATACCTCAGGGAAAGGGGAATAGCCGTAAAAATATAAGGAGGTAGCTCATATGTCTTTAAGCAAACCGAATGCCAGTGCAGCAACGCTAACCACCACCAGGGTGGCACCCTCACCCATCTCTGGATTATGTGTGACCTGTGTAGATGGTTGTCCCGGGTATTGCGAAGTGGGAAGGTCGGCTCTCAGGGGAAGAGAGGTCATCTATCCGCAACCTTTTGGAAAGGTCATTGCCGGGTCAGAGAAAGATTATCCGGTCGATTTCTCTCACTTCAATATCCAGGGGACTTGTGTTGGGGCAGTGGGCATTGAGGCCGACCCAGATAAGGCTGTCTTCGGTGCCGTCGACCTTTCCACCGAAATTGGTGCTGAGGATAGAAAAATTAAAATGAAGGTTCCTTTCTTCACCGGCGCTCTGGGCTCAACCGAAATAGCTAGAGTGAACTGGGAGGGCACGGCCGCAGCCATTGCTATGTGTGGAGCGGTGCTCGTCTGTGGGGAGAATGTCTGCGGCATGGATCCTGATGCCGAGTTTAAAAACGGAAGGATCGTCAGCTCTCCTGAGCTAGAAAGAAGGGTAAAGATATATAAGGATTGGTATGAAGGCTATGGGACCATGCTCGTCCAGGCAAACGTGGAAGATACTCGCCTTGGTGTTCCTGAATACGCGATAGAAAAGCTTGGAGTTGAAGGCATTGAGATAAAGTGGGGGCAGGGAGCGAAGGATATAGGTGGGGAAGTTAAATTGCCCGCCCTAGAAAGGGCACTTGAGCTTAAGCAAAGAGGATATATCGTTATTCCCAACCCTGAAGATCCTGTCGTTCAAGAGTCCTATAAAATTGGAGGAATACGAGAGTTTGAGCGCCATTCACGGCTGGGGATGGTGGATGAGGAATCTTTTTTGAGAGAAGTGGAAAGATTGAGGAAGATAGGTGCCAGGTATATCACCCTCAAAACCGGCGCCTATAAAGCCTCTGATTTAGCCCGGGCGGTGAAATTTGCCTCCGAGGCTAAAATAGATCTCCTCACTGTGGATGGCGCCGGTGGTGGAACTGGAATGAGCCCGTGGAGAATGATGAACGAGTGGGGTATACCTACGGTATATCTGGAAAGCCTTCTGTATAGGTTTCTTAAGAAGCTTGATGAAAAAGGCGAATTCATTCCCAGTTGCGCTGTGGCGGGTGGCATTGCCCTTGAAGACCACATCCTTAAGGCTATAGCCCTGGGGGCCCCCTACATCAAGGCAGTATGTATGGGTAGAAGCACTCTTACCGCAGCCATGGTGGGGAAGACACATGGTCAGCTTCTCCAGGAAACGTTTGGGAAAGACAAAGAATATCAGGAGGCCTTGCTTCGCACTTTCGTCGGGGTAGCAGGGCTTAAGGAGAAGTATGGGGGAGATTTTGCCCGGATCCCGCCGGCAGCAATAGGCATCTATACCTACTACGATAGGCTTGCCACAGGTTTAAGGCAGCTCATGGCCGGGGGGCGCAAATTTGCCCTTAATTTTATAAGTAGAGACGACCTGATGGCCCTGACACGAGAAGCAGCCGATGTCTCGGGTATCCCTTATGTAATGGAAGCGGATATGGAAGAGGCGGAGAAGATACTTCGATAAAGGAGGAGAAGTGCTAAAAACCATATGTTTGCAGAACTGCCCTGTTCCTTTCTGCGTGTCGTCATGCCCTTCAGGCGCTTTGATACTGAAGGACAATCATGTCATGGTGGAACATGATTTGTGCCACGGATGTGGAATTTGCCGCTATGCATGTATGACCCTGAGCAGGGATCATTCTATGAGGACGAAGAGCAGATTCTGGCTTGCAGGAAGAATGTGAACAGTGTACGACCTGGAATCGGTTAAAGCCCTTGAAAGGAAAAGGCTCCGGATTTCCTCTAGGGCAAGTTAGACCACGTGTTCGTTGACGTGCAGCCGCCATTGTTATACTGTCACCCGGTTACTGATAAACCTATACCCTATTATCGTGACATCCTCTTTTGCTGAAAACAACAACGTCTCGTCTTACAAAATTGTGGCAATATTGACCCGGAGAATATCGAAGGTTATCTAGCTGCTGGCGGCTACCAGGCATTGCGCAAGGCTTGGAATGACTCTTAGTGAGATTATTGATGGGGCGGGTTTTCCTATTATCACCCGCGGTTCAGTTTGTCTGTTTTACGGGCGGGGTATAGGATTTATGTTGGCATTAGCAATAATGTTATATTGACATAACTAAAGGGTGCATGTATTATATGTATAGTGGCATACGGAAACTGATTGCCGCTAACATTCGCATCTCAGACAGGAGAATATCATCCAGGTGAAGCGAATTTACATTAAGGAAGAGGTTTGTATGGGGTGTCACCTCTGTGAAGTGTATTGCCAGGTGCAGCACTCAAAATCAAAGGACCTAATCAAGGCATTCAAGAGGGAATCTCCCCGGCCTTTGCCGCGCCTGCGGGTTGAGACAAAAGATTCTATCTCTTTTGCTGTGCAGTGTCGTCATTGCGCTGAACCCCCTTGTGTATATGCCTGTCTTACCGGAGCTTTGCACAAAGATAAAGACAGTGGAATCGTCACTGTGGATGTGGAGAGGTGTATTGGCTGCTGGACATGCATATTAGCTTGTCCATTTGGGGTGATAAAGCGGGATACAAAGCAGGGAAAGATAGTTAAGTGCGACCTGTGCCCAGGGGAAGATGTGCCAGCATGCGTTGTCCATTGCCCCAATGAAGCGCTGATATATGCAGATGTCTCAGGCGAAGATATTAATGGATAAGGATAACATGATTGCCATAGTTGACTACGGGGCAGGAAATTTGCGTAGCGTCGCTAACGCCATCACCAAGCTGGGTTGCTCGCCAAAGGTGGCCAGCAACCCTCGTGATGTGCTTGACGCTTACGCAGTCATCTTGCCTGGCGTCGGAGCGGCTCAAGCGGCCATGGATAGCTTAACAGAATCGGGTATGGTCAATGTCGTCTACGAGTTGATTCGCGAGGAGCGACCGCTTTTTGCGGTCTGTATTGGACTACAAGTTCTATTTTCAGATACCGAGGAGGGAGGCGGGCACAGATGTCTGGGGGTAATCCCGGGAGTGGTAAGGAAATTGCCCTTAGGGCTCAAGATTCCTCATATGGGTTGGAACCAGGTGAAGCAGAAGTTCTCACATCCTATCTTTGAGGGCATACCGGATGAAGCTAACTTCTATTTTGTTCACAGCTACTATGCTGATCCAGAAGATACATCGCTGGTCGTCGGTACAACAGACTACGGGGTGCCTATATGCAGCATTCTAACTAAGGGAAACCTGATAGCCACCCAGTTTCATCCCGAAAAGAGTGGGGAGCATGGGCTCAAAATGTATGCTAACTTTTTGAAGATGGCGCTGGACAGAAGGCAAGCTCAGGTGAGAAAATGAGAGTTAGATACTTGATCATAGGGAACTCGGCGGGTGGCATCGGAGCAGCCCAAGCAATACGCGAAGTAGATAAAGCGGGATCAATCGCTATGATCTCTGATGAACCCTATCCTTCCTACTCACGGCCGTTTATATCAAAATATTTGGTCGAGAGGCACTCTTTAGAGAAGATGCTATTTCGCCCCGCTGATTTCTATGACCAAAACAACATCATCTCTCTCCTGGACAGGAAGGTTGATAGCCTGGGGTGGGAATCTCGTACTGTGGAACTTGATGATGGCCGGAGGATTGGCTGGGAAAGGCTTTTGCTGGCAGTGGGAGGAGTGCCCATAGTTCCCGCAGTAGAGGGGGTGGATAAAAGAGGCGTCTTCGCTTTCACCACCCTTGACCATGCTAAAGCAATAGACAAGTTTTTGGATAATGCTCATAAAGCAGTAGTTATCGGCGGTGGGCTTATCGGAGTAAGCGCCACTGAAGCCCTGGCAAAACGAGGAATTGAGGTCGTGATCGTCGAAATGAAGGAGAGAATCTTAAATACCATCCTTGACGAGAGAGCATCTCTGATAGTAGAAGAAACTCTGGATAGAGCTGACATCAGGGTCATTACCGGGCAGACTGTGACCGAGATCGCGGGCGCACCCAAGGTTTCGGAAGTAGTTTTAGGAAGTGGGGAGGGGATTCCTTGTGACCTGGTGGTAGTGGCTATCGGGGTATCACCGCGCATCGAGCTTACCCTGGGCACTGATATAAAGGTAAATCGGGGCATAGTGGTGGATCGCCACATGGCCACCAGTCACCCCGATATCTATTCCTGTGGAGATGTGGCCGAGGCTTACGATTTTGTCTACGACACCAATCGTCTCACTCCCATCTGGCCCAATGCTTATGTTGGTGGTAGGGTCGCTGGTCTTAACATGGCCGGTGTCGAGACTGAATACCCTGGAGGCACCAGCATGAACTCCCTCAGCTACTTTGGGCTGGATATTGCTGCCGCGGGCATAGTGGCTCCACCGGACGAGGAAGGTTACGAAGCGCTCACTAAGCAAACAAACGAGAGCTACCGGAAGGTAATATTGAAGGATGACCGACTGGTGGGGATGGTTTTTGTGAGAGACATCGAAAAATCAGGCATTGTGTTTGGTTTAATGAAGGACCGGGTAAATGTAGGTAGCTTTAAGCAGGCAATTCTGGATGACGATTTTGGCCTGGCCTTTCTCCCTGAAGAGATATGGCGACCACGTCTAGAAGCTTCACTCGGCAGGGGATAATATTATGTATAACATCAACCAGGTGAATAACCCTCACCACGACGATAAGCTGATCGAGGCCTGCTCCCTGTTTGGAATGATGGATACCACAGGTAGAAGGTTTTCGGGAAGAGATATAGTGAGGGCTATTGCCAACATGCATGTTCGGGGTAATGGGTTGGGGGGTGGGTTTGCCGTATACGGGCTATATCCGGAGTATGATGATGCTTACGCCTTCCATGTAATGTACTTAAGTCAAGAAGGAAGAGTTAACACGGAGGCTTTCCTTAAACAAAAATTTTACCTACTTCATGCCGAAGATGTGCCCACCCAGCCAATACCAGCTATCGTAAACCCACCCTCGGTATGGCGGTACTTTCTGGAAGCGGACTCACAGAAATGTGATGGACAATCACCAGATGACTATGTGGTAGACAGAGTCATGGAGATCAATGCCAGTATTAAGGATGCCTTTGTCTTCTCCAGTGGTAAGAACATGGCCGTGTTCAAGGGAGTAGGTTACCCTGAGGACATAGCTTCCTATTTTTGCCTCACGCAGTATGAGGGTTACCTCTGGGTAGCCCATGGTAGGTTCCCCACCAACACTCCAGGGTGGTGGGGGGGAGCACACCCTTTCAACATTCTGGACTGGACGGTAGTTCATAACGGTGAAATCTCCTCTTACGGCATAAACCAGCGTCGCCTGGAGGAATTCGGCTACCCCTGTACTATGCACACCGATACCGAGGTAATAGCCTATGCTGTAGACCTTTTGATGCGAAAACACCACCTTCCGGTGGAGATAATGGCTAAGGTACTGGCGCCTCCTTTCTGGAGCAATATAGAACGCCGCCCTCCGGATGAACAGAATTTGCTTCGGACGTTGCGCCAGGTATATGGAAGTCTTATGTTGAATGGCCCCTTCACCACCGTTATTGCTCACCATGGTGAAATGATTGGCTTTACCGACCGAATAAGGCTGCGCCCTCTCACGGTAGGAGTAAAGGGATCAATGCTCTACCTTTCCTCCGAGGAAGCGGCCATCCGCCTGATCTGCCCCGACCTGGATCGGGCCTGGATTCCTATGGGTGGTGAGCCCATAGTGGGGAGACTGGGGAGGTCTAACATCCAGTGTTGACTAAACGGATTATCCCCTGTCTTGATGTAACCAACGGGCGGGTGGTCAAAGGCATAAGTTTTACCGACCTCCGCGATGCCGGCGACCCTGTGGAGCAAGCTGCCTTCTACTATGAGCAAGAAGCAGATGAGCTGGTCTTTCTGGATATTGGCGCCACTCCCGAAGGCCGGAAGACCATGGCCGACGTGGTGGAGCGCGTATCAGAGCAGGTTTTTATTCCCCTTACTGTGGGGGGCGGAATTCATAGCGTCCAGGACATGCGCTGCATACTCACGGCAGGAGCAGATAAAGTGGCCATAAACACTGCCGCAGTATCGAATCCTGAGCTTATAGCTGAAGGCTCCGAGAGGTTTGGTACTCAATGCATGGTGGTAGCCATTGATGCCCGGCGGGTAAACAGTGAGCCCAGGTGGGAGATCTTAACCCACAGTGGGCAGAAGCCAACGGGTATCGATGCTCTTACTTGGGCCAGGAAGACCGTGGATCTGGGGGCGGGAGAGCTGCTTCTTACCAGCTGGGATAGTGATGGTCACCGGGCCGGATACGATCTGGAGCTAACCCGGGCGGTGAGCAAAGCAGTGACTGTGCCTGTGATTGCTAGTGGTGGCGCGGGTAATCTGGAGCATCTATATGAGGCGCTGGTCCTCGGCAAGGCTGATGCCGTACTGGCCGCCAGCATCTTTCACTATCGGGTTTACTCCATTGGGGAGGCCAAAGATTATCTGGCTGAGAGGGGGATTCCTGTCCGAAGATAGATGAAAACATATCTAGCGCCAAAGTTTATGGTTGATCGGGATCCTGAACGGTGTATTGAGTGTCAGGTGTGTGTCAATCAGTGCAGCTTTGATGTCCATTATTATGATGCCGAGGATGATGAGGTAAGAAGCCATGAAGAAAACTGCGTGGGCTGCCATCGTTGCGCCGTCTTCTGCCCCACCCAGGCGTTGACTATTAGAAGGAATCCCCTGGATTACCGGGAGAACTATAACTGGCGTCCGGAGGCTATTGAAGACGTCATCAAACAGGCCGAGACCGGTGGTGTACTTCTCACCGGAATGGGTAATGATAAGGGTTACCGTATCTACTGGGATCATCTGGTGTTAAATGCCAGCCAGGTGACTAACCCATCCATCGACCCGCTGCGGGAGCCTATGGAACTTACCACCTGGCTTGGCCGTAAACCAGACAGAGTGGAGCTGGCCCCCGATTCCATTGATCTAAAAACAGAGCTTTCCCCTCAGGTTAAACTGGAAATCCCGGTCATGTTTTCCGCCATGTCCTATGGTGCAGTAAGCCTTAATGTACACGAATCTTTAGCCAGAGCAGCCACTGAGGCAGGAACATTGTGGAACACTGGGGAAGGGGGGCTTCACCCCAGGCTTTACCAATACGGAGCCAACACCATAGTTCAGGTGGCATCGGGGCGATTTGGCGTTCATCCTGAATATCTTAATATAGCCAGGGCGGTGGAAATTAAAATTGGCCAGGGAGCCAAGCCAGGTATTGGAGGGCATCTTCCTGGCGAAAAAGTGAGCCGGGAGGTTTCCCTGACCCGCATGATTCCCCAGGGGACAGATGCTCTATCTCCAGCCCCCCACCATGATATTTATTCCATCGAGGACCTGGCCCAGCTTATTTATGCTTTGAAGGAGGCGACGAATTACCAAAAGCCGATATTGGTCAAGATCGCTGCCGTCCACAATTCGGCAGCCATTGCCAGCGGTATGGTGCGGGCGGGTGCGGACATTATCGTCCTGGACGGGCTCAGGGGGAGCACTGGGGCTGCTCCCAAGATTATCCGGGATAACGTGGGTATCCCCATCGAGCTAGCTCTGGCATCCGTGGATAGCCGCTTGAGGCAGGAGGGCATACGCAATCAGGCCTCTGTAGTAATCGCAGGCGGTATAAGAACTAGCGGTGATGTAACTAAGGCTATCGCCCTGGGTGCTGATGCGGTGTATATTGCAACTTCTGCCCTGATTGCCCTGGGGTGCCATGTCTGTCAGCAATGCCATACTGGAAAGTGTGCCTGGGGCATCTGCACCACCGACCCTGCCTTAACCAAGAGGGTCAACCCGGAAATTGGTGCCCGGCGGCTGACCAACCTTCTTCATAGCTGGAGTCTGGAGATTAAAGATATGCTGGGCGGCATGGGAATTAACGCCGTAGAGAGCCTGCGGGGCAACCGCCTGCACTTGAGGGCTGTCGGCCTTACCGACACCGAGCTTGAAATCCTGGGAGTAAAGATGGCAGGAAGCTAGAATGGTCACGAACAAAAAAGGGATCGACCAGACAATGAAGATAGACGCCAGCGACATTTCATATAAAGAGCTTAATGCCAGGATTAAGGATGCGGCTTCAAATGGCGTGCAGAGGATTGAGCTTCGAAACGTCTATGGTCAAAGATATATTGGCACCGGCCTGGATAGACCACTGGAGGTGGAGATATTCGGCACCCCGGGCAACGACCTGGGGGCATTCATGAATGGGTCCAGGATCATTGTTTATGGCAATGCCCAGGATGGATGTGGAAACACCATGAATAGTGGTGAGATAATTGTTCATGGCCATGCTGGAGACATCGTGGGCCTTTCCGCCCGAGGGGGGGAAATCTTCATCAAGGAAGACGTAGGCTACCGAGCAGGGATTCACATGAAGGAGTATGAGAATAAGAAACCAGTACTGGTTATAGGGGGCACCGCCCAGGATTTCCTGGGTGAATATATGGCCGGAGGAATTTTGATCCTTCTGGGTCTTAACCTGAAGGAAGGAGAGCCCCAGCAGACTAATTTTATCGGCACTGGGATGCATGGGGGTGTTATCTATTTAGGGAATGTTGTCGATGGTTTCCAACTGGGTAAAGAGGTGGGTGTGGGTGAGCTACAGGAGAGTGACTACCAGGTTCTTCAGAAGTTTGTGGAGAAGTTTGCCGTTTACTTTGACTATGACGCCAGGGAGATATTGAGGCACAGGTTCATAAAGCTCTTTCCTCTTAATTTAAGACCTTATGGCAGGCTTTACGCTTACTGAGCAACAGTTAGATCAAAAAGAAGAAGTATGTGCGGTATTGCCGGTATATTGAGCAGGGATGACAAAGATGTAGTTCCATTATTGCGAGATATGCTTGAAGCCATTAAACATCGCGGTCCAGACGGAGCAGGAATAGTGGCATCGGGCAAAGTTAGCCGGGGTAGAACGATAGGTGAGCTGGACTGGAATTCCCTGTCCGGAAGCCTGGCTATGGGGCATACCCGACTGGCAGTGGTGGGTGGAGCTCAAGGACAGCAACCCCTGGTCAGTGATGATGGGCAAATTTTCCTCCTGCACAATGGTGAGATTTATAACTATAAGACCCTGCGAAACCATCTTAAAAAGCATTACCACTTCGCCACTCAAACGGATAGTGAGGTTCTGGTCCATTTACTTTCCGAGCATTACACCGGGGATTTATGGGAAACCGTGAGGAGAATAATTCCAGAGCTGGATGGAGTCTATGCCATAGCAGCCACTGACGGAAAAGACATGGTCATTGCCCGGGACTTGATTGGCGTTAAGCAGCTTTATTGGACAGAGAATGAAAAGCTTGCTGCCTTCGCCTCAGAGAAAAAAGCGCTGTGGGCTCTGGACATAAGAGGGAATATTCATCGCTTACTTCCTGGTGAAGTTATGCATCTATCTTCCACCGGCTTTGAGACAACCCGTCGGACACTGGATTTTCTACGCCCTGAAGAGCCTACTCTCCATGAATTTGCTGAAGCCCTCGAAGCTTATAAGATAGCTCTAGGAGAGGCAGTGCAAAAGCGTATCCCTGAATTGGAACAGGTAGGGATATTTTTCTCCGGGGGGGTGGATAGCGTATTGATAGCCGCCATAGCCCGGCAGTTGGGGGCCAACATAACTTGCTACACTGCCGGCGTAAAAGATAGCCATGACATCATCTTTGCCAGAGAAGCGGCTTACCAGATTGGTATTCCTATAAGAGTCAATGAGCTGGATGACCAAGCACTGCTAAACTCTATCGTTAAAGCTATTTCATACATGGAGGACCGTAGCCTGGGACAGGTAGAGGTCGCCATCCCCATCATAGCCTCAACGGAGCTAGCGCATCAGGACGGCCAGATTGTCCTTTTGACGGGTCAGGGGGCTGACGAGCTGTTCGGCGGCTATTCCTGGTATCGGTGCATCATCGAACAAGAAGGATATGATGAGTTCGAATTCCGCATGTGGGATGACTTAAATCAGCTCTACAAAGAGACCTTAGAACGAGAGGACAAAATAACCATGGCTTATGGTATTGAACTCCGCGTGCCTTTTTTAGACCCTCAGCTGATCAAGGTAGCCCTGGCCATTGACCCCCACCTCAAAATACGCTCTCCTGAAGATATTCTAGGTAAGTACATACACCGTGCTCTGGCATCGAGTATGGGTGTTCCTCCCGAAATAGCCTGGCGGCCTAAAGAAGCTGTCCAGCACGGGGCGGGGATCCACTATAGACTTGTGGCCTTGGCCGAGAAGCAGGGATTTGAGAGGTCAGTAGCAGAACAAGTAGGATATCACATGGAGAAAGAGTTGGAGGAGAATCTGGGTAGCTCCCAACGGTACGGATTCAAATACGACACTGAAGGTCGCTGGGCAACGCAGGATCACGTCCAACTATGGCTGGATAACCTGGCCTATAAACATAACCTGCTAAATCCAGAGGAAGAGAAAAAGATTGGACCATACCTTCGGGAGGCGGCGGTGCTGATCCACTGAGGGACAAACTAGAGAGCATTTGAGCTATGGATAAACCAATGAGTGATGTTCATTTCAAATTTATGTCCTTCGGTTTCAGACTCCGTGATTTTTTCCTGTCTCCTAAGAGCATCCTGAAAGAAGCAGGGATAAAACCAGGTTTTCATGTACTTGATTATGGGTGTGGACCGGGGAGTTATTCAATCGTCTCTGCTGGGTTAGTAGGAACGACAGGGAAAGTTTATGCACTGGACATTCACCCTCTGGCTATTCAACGAGTCCAAAATATTGCTTCAAAAAAACGGTTAGCAAATATAGAGGCCATTTGTTCTGATTGCGCCACTGGATTGCCCGACAATAGCGTAGATGTGGTTCTATTGTACGATACCTTTCATGAGTTAAGCGATCCTGATGGAGTATTGAAAGAACTGGCTCGGGTATTGAAACCAGAGAGCACTTTATCCTTCAGCGACCACCATATGAAGAAAAGGGAAGTAATATCTAAAGTAACCCATCAGGGGTTGTTTAGACTGTCCAGAAAAGGTAAAAGAACGTATAGTTTCTTAAAACTGGACGAGGAGAGAGCTGGCTCTGTTTAACTTACTCATAATAAGCACTAAGACTACCCCGGAGATAAAGAAGCTGAATTTGGGGTTGGCCCAGAAGGGCTTTACTTCCTCAATTGCCCAAAATAGTGAGGATGTGATCGAGCAAATCGCAAAACAGACCTTAGACCTGGTGTTTATAGACATGAATAGCCTTCCCGTTGGTTCTGAGATATGGGATTTGTCTCAAAGAGTTAAACAAAGGAAAAGGCTAGCGGTTATAGCTCTTATCTTCCCCCAAGCACTGGATGGTCTAGATCCCGATCTGGACATAGACGATTTTGTAGTCCAGCCCTGGGAGCTGGATGAAGTAGTGGCCAGAGTAAAGCGAGTTCTACGGCCAGCCAGCGACGCCAGCCAGGGAAAGGTAATTGAGTGCGGCGACCTCCGGATAGACCCGGCCAGGTGCGAAGTATCTCTCAGCGGGAACTTAGTGGAGTTGACCTTCAGAGAGTATGAATTGCTTAAATTCCTGGCCAGCAACACAGGAATAGTATTTACCCGAGATGCTTTACTGGATAAGGTCTGGGGCTACGATTACTACGGTGGTGACAGGGCAGTAGATGTATATGTAAGGAGAGTTAGAAGTAAGGTGGAAGATGCTACTCACAGCTTTATTGAGACAGTAAGAGGCGTAGGCTACAAGTTCAAAAGGGAACTATCATCTACCTCGCAATCTGCTGGATAGTCAATGGAGAAGCTTTCGCTGTCATAGGTCTCCCAGTCTACAGCACAAATTTGCTGGATTGGCATAGCTAGTAAAGCTAGGCTTAGGAAGATTCCCATCATAAGCTTCCATCCCCTGCTCAACCTTTTTACCATTGCTATGAACCTCCTTTCTTTTACTGGTTGTCATTTTTACTACTGCCCCGCTTTCCAACTAGAACTTAATATACCCTTACCACCTTCTTTTTGCTCTTGTCTATAATCTCCAGTTCATCCTTCAGCAGGCATTCTTGAGTTTATCCCAAGCCCATAGGGATCTTATCAGTAACGAACCTGCGCCCCTCTTTCCTCAAGCTGGGGGATGTAAACTTTAATTGAGGTAGTGCTTAACGGATTATCCTTTAAATCCACGTTATCCCCCTCAGAAAGCCCTGCGTTGTCAACCAAAGGCTTTATGTCACTTATTTGGTTGCAGTTAAGGGACAGATTTTTCAGATTGGTAAGGTTGGAAAGGGGTGATATGTCGCTTATTTTGTTTCCGTTAAGACTCAGCCGTGTCAGGTTGGTGAGATTTGAAAGCGCAGAGATATCGCTTATTCGGTTCAGCCCAAGAAACAGCACTGCCAGGTTGGTGAGATTTGAAAGCGGTGATAGATTCAAATGACCAAAATCAAAAAACCCAAAACAAGAAGAGGGAGGAAGGGGAGTTATAAAAAACTCAGTGGCTATAAGGTCTTGGTCATTTGGGTTTAGATATTGTTTAGGATTTAGGGTTTCGAATTTAGGGTTTATGCACCCACGTCATTGCGAAGGG
>DFBE01000015.1:38580-39964 GCA_002367275.1 Dehalococcoidia bacterium UBA3088
TATTTATGGCTAAAAATGATATGGTTAAGATTAAGTCCCACCTCACCATCCCTCAAGATGTTTTAGAGCAGATAGATGGATTAGTAGGCAAAAGGAAAAGGAGTAAGTTTATTACTGAAGCTACCAAAAAGGAGCTAAAGAGGTTAAAGCTCCAGGGAGCTTTAGAGAGGGCAGCCGGCATCTGGAAGGACGAGGATTATCCCGAGCTGAAGGAAAAAGGAACTTACCAGTGGGTAAGAGATTTGAGGGAGGAGGAAGAGAAAAGACTGAACGAAATAGCAAGGTGATCCATGACCAGTTACCTTTTAGATACCACGGTTATCATTGATTACCTTCGGGGAAGACCAGAAGTGGTAGGGCTGATTAAAAGACTATTTGCTGAAGGTTCATCTTTAGGTTGTTGCCCTATTAACATTATTGAGGTCTATGCCGGAATGAGGGAGAAGGAAAGAGAGGATACCGAGGAGTTTTTAGAAAACCTTGAATATTACGAGTTAAGTAAAGGGATAGCCAGGCAAGCTGGAGGGTCCAAAAGAGAATACCAGAAAAAGGGTATTATCCTTTCTCTTTCTGACGTTGCTATCGCAAGCATAGCCATGGCCAACGACCTGACCTTTTTAACCGACAACCAAAAGCATTACCCAATGCCAAAGTTGAAAATTAAAGAACTGACCCCAAACGCTGGCTGAGAGCCATCCAAAAGGTGGACAAAGTCACTCTTTAGATTCACAGCCCAAATTTGTGAGTTCAAAGAAATTCTAAATCCTAATCTCTAATCCCTGAACAATTTCAAATGACCAAAATCAAAAAACCCAAAACAAGGGAGAGGAAAGATTAGCTCAGGATAAACTTTTGCTCCGCAATCTCATTATTGTTCCCCCTCTCCCTCTGGGAGAGGGTCAGGGTGAGGGAGATTCCCTCCCCGCCGAGATTGCTTCAGGGCTTCGCCCTTCGCAATGACAGGGGGGTTGCGCCTCGCAACGGCCTTGCCCCCCTGCAATGGCGCAATGTTAGACGCCTATCCACTGACTAAATTATTACAGACTTAGCCTAAAATACTTGACCTGGCTTTTTTTTAACGACTCAGTAAAACGAAAAAAATAGCTCTTTAATAATTGAGCTCTATCCGGGTGGCAAGTTGTCTTAATAGGGAAGTCAGTGGAAATCTGACACGGTGCCGCCACTGTAAGCGGGGAGTCTTCTTCTTCAAAAGCCACTGGGAAACTGGGAAGGCAAAAAGGAGATGATGATCCGTAAGTCAGGAGACCTGCCCGGGTAAGCCGGTTAGCTTTAAGCCCCTTCGAGCAAAGGGAAAAGGTATATGTGAATCCTCTCACTCTTTGGGCGAGGGGATTTTTTTATGGTGGATAGCCTTGAGAAGAAA
>DFBE01000082.1 GCA_002367275.1 Dehalococcoidia bacterium UBA3088
GTATACACCCCGAAACACGGAAGCGAGGTTTCGTCAAAAATAGGAGATGTTTTTGTGAGGCAGCCAGCTAAGACCAGTGCTTAAGATAATAACTCAGTTGCTCTGGACGCAGGTGAAGCGCTTAACCTGTTGCAAGATTACTTTTTACACAATCTGATGTCCTGGACACCGCACACACTTTCATTGACATCTCTGGGGGGGAGCGATAGTCTATGGACAAGAATATTATTGTGTAAAAGGCGTAGAGTTTAGGAAATATTGGCTCTCTGATAGGTATTAACCTTCGCCGTAGCTTTATGAATAAAGGTGACACTGTAGTAGTGAAGATAGGGGGGGACGTTCTCTCCAACAATACCACCATTATGGAGGATATGGTTGATCTCAGCCATAGAGGGGAAAGGCTACTGGTAGTCCATGGAGGAGGAGGAATAGTCACTGAGTGGTTAAGAAGGCTAAATATTTCTACCTCCCTCATCAATGGGGAAAGGGTAACCGATGAAGAAACGCTAGAGGTAGTGGTGGCTGTTCTTTGTGGATGGGTCAATAAGAGATTGGTTTCTATGTTGAACTGGCTATGGCATGAGAGATGGGGGGAAGAAGGTAGGGTGGTAGGAATAAGCGGCATTGATGGGATAATCAAGGGAAAGCCAAAGGATTCTCAAAAAGGATTCACAGGTGAGGTGGTGGAGGTCAGACCACAATTAATATACTCACTTCTTGACCTGGGATATTTGCCCATTATCGCCCCTGGTGGAGTGGATGAAAAGATGATCCTTAACATCAATGGCGATAGCACTGCTGGAGCAATTGCTTACGCCTTAAAGGGGCAGAAGCTCATCTTTCTTACCGATGCTCCAGGGGTTTTGGACAAGCAAGGGAAGATCGTCCCAGAGCTTTCCCCCCAGATGGTAGAGAGGCTCATCTCTGAAGGGGTTATCGTTGAGGGGATGATTCCCAAGCTGAGGGCGGGGATACATGCTCTCAAGTCTACCTCCGTAGTTCGAATTATCGACGGTAGAACCCCTCATGCCCTCATACAGGAGATGGAAGGAAAAGAGGGAGGAACTACTATCTTCAGATGAAGGATTATCAGGCCAGAGCAGAAAAGGTACTGATGAATGTGGTGAAACGTCTTCCCGTCGTTTTGGTACAAGGAAAAGGAGCAAGAGTGTGGGATGATGAAGGGAGAGAATATCTTGACTTTGTGGGGGGGTGGGCAGTAGATAGCTTGGGGCATTCTCCCTCCATCCTTTCCTCGACTTTAAGAGAACAATCGGAGAGGCTCATCCAGGTATCCAATCAGTTCTATTCTGTGCCTCAAATAGAGCTGGCCGAGCTTTTGGTAGAGAATAGCTGTCTAGATCAAGTCTTCTTCTGCAACAGTGGAGCAGAGGCCAATGAGGGAGCAGTGAAGTTAGCCCGAAAATATGGCAAGGTCCACCTTAACGGTGCCTATGAGGTGATCACCACTTACGGCTCCTTTCACGGGAGAACTTTAAGCATGACTGCTGCCACTGGCCAGGAAAAGTTCAAGACATGGCTTTCCCCCCTCCCCCCTGGCTTTGTCCATATAGAATATGACAATGTGGAGAAGATAAAAAAGGCTACCTCCTTCCAAACCTGCGCCGTGATGTTGGAGCCAGTTCAAGGTGAAGGAGGAGTAAACATACCTCATGAAGATTATCTTACGAAGGTAGAAAAATGGTGCCAAGAAAAGGGGATTCTTTTTATCCTTGATGAAGTTCAAACCGGGATGGGAAGACTGGGCTCTCTATTCGCCTATGAGCAGTACCATGTGGAGCCAGATATAATGACCCTGGCCAAAGGTCTGGGAGGAGGAGTCCCTATAGGAGCCATCCTGGCTAAAGATAGAGCAGCGGTGTTTAAACCTGGGGACCACGGTAGCACTTTTGGGGGGAATCCTTTATCTTGCGCCTGCGCCCTGGCGGTAGTGAGATTTATACTTAGTAATAACATTCCTCGGAATGCAGCTAAGGTAGGAGAATATCTCCTCTCTCAACTTAAGAAGGTGGCAACCGAATTTGAAGCTATACGCGAGGCCAGAGGCAAGGGACTTCTCTGTGCTCTGGAGTTCAAGGATGATATTGCCGAAGATGTGACCTTAAGGGCAGCAGAAAAGAGACTTTTAGTAAACCGGGTAAAAGCTAACGCCATCCGCTTTATGCCCCCCCTTATCATTTCCAAGGAAGAGGTGGATGAAGCGATAAATATATTGAAGGAGGTTCTATGGAACTTAAATACCTATTCAATCCCATCAAGATAGGGAACATGGAACTTAAAAACCGGATAGTGATGGCTCCTATGGGAACGGGAATGGCCACACCAGAGGGATATATGACTGACCAGATGATGGATTATTACGCCGAGAGAGCTAAAGGAGGAGCAGGACTGATAACCGTGGAGGTAACTTGTGTTGATGCCTCCTTGGGAAAGGTGGGCCCCTGGCAGCCCATCATAGATGAGGATAAATATGTATCAGAATTCCGCCGACTAGCTGAGGTAATTCATCAGGGGGGAGCAAAAGCATCCCTGCAACTGGGACATGCCGGAAGGTATGCGCTTTCATTCGTTATTGGTGCCCAGCCAGTAGCTCCTTCTCCCATCCCCTCGCGCTATACCAGGGAAACCCCCCGGGAACTCACCACCGAAGAAGTAGAGGAGATCATTGACAAATTCGGCGATGCTACCCTGCGGGCTAGGGAGGCAGGCTTTGATGCGGTAGAGCTTATGGGATGCACTGGTTACCTCATAAGTCAATTCGCCTCTCCTTTGACTAATAAGAGGACAGACAGGTTTGGAGGAGATACTATTTCCCGAGCTACCTTTGCCTGCGAGATCATAAGTAATATCCGAAAGAAGGTAGGGAACACCTTTCCTATATCTTTCAAACACAGCGTGGATGAGTTTATACCCGAAGGAACTACCATAGAAGATTCCAGGGTCATTGTCAAGGAGGTGGAGAAGGCCGGAGCCAGTATCATTCATGCCTGGGCAGGATGGCATGAATCCCCAAAACCAATGCTTCCCATGTCCGTTCCTCGAGGAGCTTTCGTTTACTTAGCTTCGGCGGTAAAGGAGGTAGTAAGCATACCCGTTGTGGCGGTAGGCAGAATTAACGATCCAAAACTTGCCGATAAAGTTATCCAGGAGGAGAGGGCAGATCTGGTGGCCTTCGGCCGGGCCTTCCTGGCCGATCCCCATTTTCCTGAGAAAGCAGCCCAGGGAAGGTTCGATGATATCCGAAAATGCATCGCCTGCTGTAGATGCTTTGATAGTCTCATGACGGCAAGTTCTCCTGTGGTATGCGCAGTGAATGCTGAGCTGGGAAAGGAAGGGCAAAACCTGGTTAGGCCAGCGGAGAAGAAAAAGAGAATTTTGATAATTGGAGGGGGCCCGGCAGGGATGGAGACGGCCAGAGTAGCTAAACTTAGAGGACACGACGTAACCTTATGGGATAAAAGAGGAGAGCTAGGAGGAAATCTAATTTTAGCCGAGAAGGCTCCCCACAAGGAGGAGATCGCTAACCTCACCCATTATCTAATTCATCAGTTGCAAAGCCTTGAGGTGGAGGTAGAGCTTAGTAAGGAGGTAACCCCGGAGAAGGTCATCCAGGCAAATGCTGACGAAGTGATTTTGACCACCGGCTCTCTACCCATAGTCCCTGAAATACCGGGAGTGGAGAAGGCCAATGTAATCACGGCTATCGATGTGCTGTCGGGCAGGGAAATAAAAGGGAAGAATATATTGGTGGTGGGTGGGGGAATGGTAGGATGTGAAGTGGCAGAGTTCTTAGAGCAGCAAGGGAAAAAGGTAACTATCGTGGAGATGTTAGATAGGATTGCTCAAGATATTGGACCCACCACTGCCTGGGTGGTAAGGCGCAGGATAAAGGAGAAAGGAATTGCTATTTTCACTGGGACTAAGCTAGTAGGCATCGATGATGATGGCATAACTGTAGAAAAGGAAGGAAAAAGGGAGAGCTTAAAGGGAGATGCTGTGGTGTTAGCCGTGGGACTAAGATCAGATAATGAGCTCAGAGAGAGTTTACAGGGTAAGGTTTCCCTGCACTATGCTGGTGATTGTGTAGAGGTAGCAAAGATACTGGAGGCCATCCATGGCGGGTTCAAGGTAGGCTGCGAAGTATGAGCAAGGAAGGTGAAAAAGATGAGTGATCTTTCCTCTTTTTTCGAACCTAAAACTGTAGCCGTAGCAGGTTCTTTGGGGAAACTAGCATTTGGTGGTCAAGTGGTAAGAAATAATTTGCTTAACTTTGGGTACTCAGGCAGAGTTTATCTGGTCAACCCTTCCTATGATGAAGTTCAGGGATCGAAGGTTTACCCAACTATTAAGGATATTCCTGAAACTCCCGACTTAGCAGTGGTAATCACTCCTGCCCGTACCGTTCCCTCGATTATAAATGATTGTGTTGATAAGGGAGTAAAAAGCGTAATCATCGGAGCAGATGGTTTTGCTGAGAGGGGTGAGGAGGGGGCCAAGTTACAGAGGGAAATTGTCAGCATTGCTAAACGCGGCCAAATCCATCTCGTTGGGCCCAATACTATTGGCACTGTCAATAGTATGAACGGGTTAGTAACTGCCACTTATCCCATGGATTACACTAAGATTAGAAGAGGAAATATAGCTCTTATCGCCCAAACAGGTCTGATTGGCCCTCAAGCATTTCCTTATGGAGAGTGGGGAGTTGGAGTTAGTAAGATCTGCGATTTGGGTAATAAGTGTGATGTCAATGAGAGCGACCTCTTAGAGTACTTGGTGGAGGATCCACAAACAAAAGTGATTGCCATGCACTTAGAAGATATAAAGGAAGGGCAACGATTTTTAGAGATAGCCAAAATGGTTACTCTACGTAAACCAGTCTTAATTCTTAAGCCAGGGAGGACTAAAGAAAGTAAAAAAGCTCTTATATCACACACAGGCTCCTTGCTAGGCAATCAGAAGGTATGTGAAGCTGCGTTCAGACAAGCGGGTGTGATATCCCTTAGCACCTTTGATGAAATTTTTGATGTTGCCAAAGCATTTTCTTGTCAACCTCTCCCCCGGGGAAACCGATTGGGGGTAATTACTTACACAGGGGGAGGAGGGATAATGGCTATAGATGCAGCAGCAGAATCAGGGCTGACCCTGGCCCAGTTTTCTTCCTCAACTGAAGAAGAGCTATCCAAAATTTATCCTGCGCTTAAAGGAAATCCTTCAGATGTGGGCCCTTTATTTACTCAAGATATATTTCCTTATAAAGAAATAACTGAAATAATCTTAAATGATAGAAACGTTGACTGTGTCCTGGGTGTTATCTACACTGGGCAACTCCTGTCACCAGAGTTTTACCTCCCAATCTTAAATGAAGTAAAAAAACCTGAAGGCAAGCCCGTAGTCTTCTGGATATATGGTACAAACCGGGAGATGATGGACCGAGCTTGCTTTAAACTTGAAGAAAATGGGTATCCCGTCTACCAACATATTGGAGCTGCCATCAGGGCCTTAGGGGCTATGTATCAATATAAAGAAAGAATCTTAAAGGAGGAGTGAATTATGGATTTTGAGTGCTTAATCTTAGACAAAAAGGACAATGTGGGGGTTATAACCCTCAATCGACCCCAGATGATGAATGCCCTGGATACAAAGCTATTCTCTGAGCTTAAGATGGCAGTAGAGGAGGTGGGGAAAGATAAAGAGATTAGAGCGGTGGTGGTTACCGGGGCAGGAAAAGCATTCTGCTCAGGAATAGATATTACCGCTCTTTCCTCCTTTGCCCAAATGAGCACATCCGAAGTCAGGGAATTTATCCGAAGTATACAGAGAACTTTGAACAGCTTGGAGGATATGGAAAAACCAGTGATCGCTGCCGTGAACGGTTATGCCCTGGGGGGAGGATGTGATATAGTCCTGGCCTGCGATGTAAGAATAGCCTCAGAGTCAGCTAGCTTTGGTGAGTTTTATGTCCGACTAGGTCTGGTTCCTGATATGGGAGGAACTCAGAGGCTGCCTAAGCTGGTGGGTCCGGGAAAGGCCAAAGAACTCATATTAACGGGAGATAGGATAGATGCCCATGAAGCCCACAGAATAGGTTTGGTAGAAAGAGTGGTGGCCGAGGATAAATTCAAAGATGAAGTTATGGAATTATCCCAAAGGCTGGCCCAAGGTCCCACTGTGGCCATTGGATTAGCCAAGATAGCCATCAACCGAGGGTTGGGAATGGATGTAAAGACAGGCCTGGAATATGAGGCCTACGCTCAAAGCATCTGCCTTAAGACTGAAGATGTAGCTGAAGGAGCCATGGCGTTCATGCAGAAACGAAAGCCCCAATTCAAAGGCCTATAAAAGAAAATGACCAAGCCCCAGGATAAATACGATGTGATAATAATTGGGGCAGGCATGGGAGGGCTTGCCTGCGGTACCTATATGGCAAAAGAGGGAATGAAAGTACTGATGTGTGAGCAACACTCAGTCCCCGGAGGATATTGCACTTCGTTTAAGAGAGAAGGGTTCAACTTTGAAGCCAGCCTACACTGGCTCAATGGATGTGGGGAGGGAGGATGGATATACCAGGTCTTAGAAGAGTTGGAGCTTAAAGATAAAATTGAATTCATTCAACTTGATCCAGTGAGAAGGATAATCGGAAAGGGCTATGACCTAACCATGTTTTCTGACACCCAGAGGTTGGAGAAAGAGCTAAGTCAAATGTTCCCTGCCGAGAAGGAGGGCATTCACCGGTTCATTGCTGACTGTATTACCCTGGTCGATAAAACCTCTGAAGCGATAATGCTTTACATGGGAAAATCGTATGGACAAGTCATTGATTCGTTGTTCAAGGATGCCAAGCTGAAGCTAATCCTCTACTCCTTGGCTTCGCCTTCCTGGTCAGCCATTTTTCCCATGTTCCAGGTGGGATGGCTTTCCCATCAGGATTACTATTTCCCCAAGCGGGGAGGAGCCAGGGTTTTGGCTTACCTCTTCTCCGATGCATTTCAGATGTATGGCGGAGAGTTAGGGTTAGGGAAAATGGTGAGTAAGGTTTTAATTGAAAGTGGAAAGGCTTCAGGCATTGAACTTGCAGGTGGAGAGCAAATCAAGTCTGGCTGTGTAGTATCCAATGCTGATGCCAGGCTAACCTTCCTAAAGTTGGTGGGAAGGGAGTTTTTGACCGATGATTTTATCAATGCGTTGCTTGAAACTAAGATATGTCCCCCGGGATTTTTGGTATCTCTAGGAGTGGATCTAGACCTTAAAAGAATGGGGTTCGGTGGAGAGATGATAACCTACAACCCTGCCCAGAGTCTGGAGGAATGCTCAACCACTGATCCTCAAAGAAGCAGTATAACATTCATTATTTACTCGCTTCGAGACCCCTCGCTTGCTCCCCCAAGAAAGCATGCTATGGGCATTCTGGCTGTCCTTCCTTATGACCATATGAATAACTGGGGTGTAGAAAAGGATGGCGGAAGAGGTAAACAATACCACGAACTGAAACAGAAAGTGGCCGATGAGCTGATTGCCTCAGCAGAAAATGTCATACCCGGGCTATCGCAGCATATAGTTTGCCGAGATGTGGCCACTCCTTTAACCTATGAGCGGTATACTCTGAATACCAGAGGTTCCATGATGGGGTGGATCTTGAGTCCGGGTGATACAGCTAGCCTATCTCTGATGGGTTCAAGAACACCCATTGAAAACCTCTTCCAGGCAGGACACTGGACTATGCCTGGAGGTGGCGTACTCCCCACCATCCTCTCCGGCAAGAATGCTGCCGAGCTGATCCTGGAAGGCAAAAAATAGCCACCAATCTGCCTTAAATCCTCGGACACATCATGCCTTCGTATCACTCTTTGATCTTAAACCCATATTTCTGAGGCTCAGTGGATTCATTGTTGACGTACAGCCTCACCGAAAGCAGAACCTCAACTTCGTCTATATCAAAATCCAGCGTGGTGGGTATGATATATTTCATAGGAAAGCCCTTAAACTTCATGCTGCCTTTCCCACTTTGTTTGTCCATAGTCCATGTTATATTCCCTCTGCGTTCCATTATTTCCTGAATCAGGTCAGCCACGATGTAAGTCTCAGACCAAACACACGATCCACCTGGTTCTATCGATTCTGGTACCTCCACTACCATCTGACCCTGGGGCATGACAAGGCCTACGGGTAGCACCCGGCCCAGGGTGTACATTGCTCCTTGAATAGCGGCAAACACATACACAGGCTCTGCCTTTATACTCTTCACTTGTACAGTAGCTACCCCCGTAGGATTCTGAATCACCTTATGTCCAGTATTTTTTATCTGGACATAGATAGTCATTTCATCGGAAAACCAAAACTCATTCGTCTTCCCGCCTTCTTTCACTAACCAGAATTCCCACTCTACATCACTCATAATCTCTGTTCCAGCATGGACGCTACCACTCCAGAGCACCATCACTGCGACCAAAGCCCCACAAAGCACCTTTTTCATCATGTCAACTCCCTTCCACATTCAGATTTGAGAGACCTCACTAACTTGGAGATTATTGGACTGCACCCCTCCGTTTGGACAGATTAGGTTAGGGTTATCTGGCAGGCCTGCATACTATTTTGCCCTCCAATCATCTCCTCAAACTCATTCGGGGGATAATAGCCCAGGGCTGAATGGAGCCGTTTCTGATTGTACACTTCCTGGATAAAATAAGGAACTCTCCTCTCGACATCAGCCAGATCTTTATACTCCCATAGGTACACCTCCTCCTGTTTTAAAGTCTTTATGAAACTTTCGGCTCAAAAGCATTATCATAGGGGTTTCCCTTGCGTGACATGCTTATCTGAAACCCATGCTGCCTTAGTTCATCCACGTATTCGTGAGCAGCATACTGCACTCCTTGGTCTGAATGATGGATACAACCCGGTTGGGGCCTCCGACTCTCAATCGCCATTCTCAAAGCCTTAATTGTCAGGGTTGTATTGATGCTACTGGAGATAGCATAACCAATCACCTTTCTGGAATATGCGTCCAGAATAGCAGCCAGGTAGACAAAGCCGTCAAGGATACGAATATAGGTGATGTCAGCTACCCATACCTGGTTTAGAAAGCTCACCCCAAGGTCTTGGAGAAGGTTTGGGTATACTGGATAGAGATGATTACTATCAGTAGTTCTGATCCGTCTCCGTTTGATATGGCACAGTAGGTCATTCTCTCGCATTAACCTAAGAACCTTCTTATGGTTAGCTTGGTACCTTTCACGATGTAGCTGGTGAGTTACCCTCTGGTACCCATAGCAGGGAAATTCGAGAGCAGATGGCTTCAATACGGTCTCGTAAGTCCATCTCTATCTTTAACTGATCCAGATAATCCCCCTTTGGTTTATAGTAGAAACTGCTTCGGGTAAATTCATAAGCTCACACCCCCTTTGGATACCTCCGGCCAATGGCTTATGTCGGGTAATGAACTCTCTTCTCTTTCCACCCTCCTTAAGGTGTTCTGCAAGGCCTTTTTTAAAAACTCATTCTCCAGGGTCAGCCTACCTACCATCCTCTCCAGCTTCTCAATCCTATCCTGCATGGCTGTTTCCTGAGTGGGTTCGTTATCCAATTTTCCCCTGCCGTACTGCTTCTTCCAGTGGTACACTAAACCAGACGATATACCGTACCTTCTACAGATCTGGGCAGGTCTAGTGGTCTCACTTAAGAGCTCTTCTATAACCTGTCTCTTAAACTCTGGAGTAAATATTCTTTGCTTCCTCTATAGGTAAGATCCTCCTTCATTAAGATTTTTTTGGACCTCACCAGTTTAGTCTAACCCAAAGTGTCCAGTTTCAGGGGTTCACTCCAACTCAAGAGTAAAGTAGGATTTAAGCCATCATATATTGCTGCCAGCTCTTGTTGCTTAGCTTCTGTAAGTATACCCGCCGCCAATGCCTGTTGATAGGGTGTCTGCGCTTTGTCATATACCTTGTGCACCTTGGCTCCTATACTTGGTCTTAGCTACCAACTTCATTGTTGGCTGGAAGAAATTGGTGTAGAGTCGAAGAAGATCGTAGATATGGTTTAACACTCCCAGGGAAGTCCGAGAGCTATACCGGTCGTAGCCTACCAGCCGCCGTACTACTGACCAGTTCTTTTGTTCCACATGGCAGCTATCATTCTTCTTGTAGGGGCACGAGCGGGTGAAGGTAATTCCTTGTTTATGGCAATATTTATGAAGATGCTGG
>DFBE01000073.1:0-3664 GCA_002367275.1 Dehalococcoidia bacterium UBA3088
TTGTGATATTTATCATCTTTGAGCCCAGGGGATTGCAGCACAGGTGGGAGTTGTTCAAAGCGTCCTATCGCCTCTGGCCATTCTCTTATTAAGGAGGTAGCGATGGTTAGTGAAGCTAAAGCGAAATTGAAGGTTGAGGATGTAGAGCTCAGGTTTGGAGGAGTTACCGCTCTGGATGATGTCTCCGTTGATGTCAAGGAAGGGGAAATCCTCGCCATTATCGGTCCTAATGGAGCAGGCAAAACCTGTTTAATTAATAGCATTACCGGGTATTACCGTCCTCAGCGGGGGAAGATTTACTATGATGGTCGCCAGCTAATTGGGCAATCAACTCATAAGATTATCAAGCTTGGCATTAGCCGCACATACCAGAATATCGAGCTATTTACTGGCTTAACTGCCCTGGAAAATCTCATGGCCTCCAGGCATCCCTTCTTCAAGTCCAGCGTAGTCAGTGGCGCCATATATTTTGGCCGAGCCCACCGTGAAGAAATTGAGAATCGTCACATAGTGGAGGATATCATTGATTTTTTGGAGATAGAAGCTTGGAGGAAGAAGGTGGTGGGTGCTCTCCCCTACGGGCTAAGGAAGAGGGTCGAGTTGGGAAGGGCTTTGGCTTTGGAGCCGAATTTGCTTCTCCTTGATGAGCCCATGGCAGGGATGAATCTGGAGGAGAAAGAAGACATGGCAAGATTCATCCTGGATGTATTTGAAGGACAGGCGCGGAAATATCCCGATACGCCGATTTTAAGGGATGGGGTCAAGACCATAATGTTAATTGAGCATGACATGGGGGTGGTTATGGATATAGCTGACAGGATAATGGTGCTGGATTTTGGACATAAGATTGCTGAAGGTACACCTAAGGAGATCAAGGCGAATCCAGAGGTCGTAAGAGCTTATCTGGGAGAGGAGGCTTAGGAAAGATGAAGCAGGGAAAACAAGTTTTGGAAAAGCGAGATACGTTACCCCGATATTTCTTAAGAGATTATGAGCTTTGGCCTGAAGAAGTGGAAATGCGGGAGAAGGAGAAAGGTATCTGGTGGGAATATACCTGGCGGGATGGTTATGAAAAGGCGAAACATTTTTCCCTGGGTATGGTTACTCTGGGACTTGAGCCTGGGGGTAAAGTTGGACTGCTTGGAGATAATGAGCCTGAGATGTACTGGAGTATGTTTGGTAATTGGTGTGCTCGAGGGGTGAATATTGGCTTCTGGACAGATTCAGTCCCCTCTGAACTAAAGTACATCATAGACCACTCCGGCCTTAAATTTATGGTGGTGAGAGACCAGGAGCAAGTTGATAAGATGCTGAAGCTTAAAGAGGAGGTCAGCAAAGTAAAAAAGGTAATCTGGTGGGAGCCCAAGGGGATGGCTGGCTATGATGACCCCTGGCTGATCGGCTTTGAGGATGTAGTGGAGCTAGGTAGGGAATATGAGAAAGAACATCCTACAGCCTTCAATGAGAATATTGATAGTGTCAATCCGGAGGACGTCGCTTACATATTTTACACCTCAGGGACGACAGGTTTGCCCAAAGGGGTGGTTCATTCCCACTCCTCAGTTATACAGACTGCCGAAGCTATAAGGGAAGTCTACCCAGCAACTGCGGAGGATAATGCCGCCCCTTATTTTAGTGTGGCTTCCATATTTGAGGTTATATTTGGTTCAGCGAGCCACCTGATTAACGGAATCAAGTTCAATTTTCCTGAGAGCCCGGACACTCTGATGCCAGATTTGAGAGAGATTTCACCTACAGTCATGTTTTGGGTGCCACGAGGATGGGAGAATATAGCCTCCGAAATCCAGGTGAAGGTTAATGATGCTAGTGCCCTGAAAAGGGTTACCTTCAACTCTTTTCTCCCCGTAGGATATAAAATATCTGCCCTCCAGAATCAAGGTAAGAAACCTAACTTGTTTTGGCGGGCGCTCCGCCTTGCTGCTTGGTGGACGGCGTTCAGACCCGTTTTAGATAAAGTTGGCTTGTTGAAAACTAGGTGGGCTATGACCGGCGGTTATATGCTGGGAAGCCATAGCTTTGAATTTTTCCAGGCCATAGGGTTAGATCTCAGGCAGGCATATGGCTCTACCGAAGTGCCCTTTATATCTACCCACATGCCGGGGACGATAAGACCAGATTCAATAGGTACACTGCAGCCTGAAGTTGACTATAAAGTTACAGATGATGGAGAGCTTCTTCTTAGAGCCCCCTACATGCTAAAGGAATATTATAATAATCCCGAAGCTACCAGCAAGGCAGTTGACGGGGAAGGTTGGTTTCATACTGGAGATGCTGGCTATGTGGATGAAGATAGGAACGTTTTCTTCATAGACCGTGTCTCTGAGCTAAAGGAACTCCGTGGCGGCAAGAAGTTCTCCCCACAATATATCGAGGCACAAATAAGGTTTGGCGCTTATATGCAGGATTGTATGGCTGTAGGTGATGTGACTAAGGATTTTGTCTCGGCGGTAATAAATATTGACTTTGAAAGTGTCGGCAAATGGGCCGAGAGGAATCACATTCCTTATACTACACGTGTTGACCTCTCTCAAAAGGATGAGGTTGGCAAGCTAGTGCTTAGAGATATTCGGCGAGTGAATTCCACCTTGCCTGAGCATGCCAGGATAAGGAGATACGCTGTATTTCACAAGGAATTTGACCCTGATGAATCTGAGCTCACCAGGTCCAAGAAGTTGAGGAGAGGATTTATGGAGGAGAAGTATGCTGATTTGATAGCTGGTATTTATGAGGGTAGAGAATCTGTCCCGGTCGAGGCTGTTGTTAAGTATCGGGATGGCAGGACTGGGGTGGTTTCAGCCAATATCAAGCTAAGGTCTGTGGAAGAATAAAGGAGGCTCAAGATGTTAACTTTAAGTAACGTAGAGGTGTATTACCTCAATGTTATTATGGTGCTGCGAGGCATTTCCCTGGAGGTTGCTGAGGGTAAAATTGTCGCTCTTCTAGGCGCCAATGGTGCCGGGAAAACTACTACTCTTAAGGCTATTTCGGGGCTGCTGGCAACGGAGGAAGGGAAGGTAACCGCCGGCTCTATTTCCTTTGATGGGCAGCGTCTGGAGAATGGCAATCCTGAGGAAGCATCCAGGCTGGGTATCATTCAGGTGCTGGAGGGGAGAAGGGTATTTGAGCATCTTACTGTGGAGCAGAATCTGAAGGTCGGTGCCTATCTTACCACCGCTGCTGACCAAAAAAGGGACCTCGAGTCCGTCTACCAATTATTCCCCAAGCTTAAGGGTCTGAAAAGTCAAACGGCTGGCTATATCTCTGGAGGAGAGCAGCAGATGATGGTTGTCGGGCGTGCCCTCATGGCACATCCTAAGTTAATGTTATTGGACGAGCCTTCTCTAGGGCTGGCTCCACTTCTGGTGAAAGAGATATCTGGAACTATAAAGAGGCTTAATGAAGAGGAAAAGATATCGATTCTGTTAGTGGAGCAAAATGCCAAGGTGGCTCTTGATCTAGCTTCCTACGGCTATGTGATGGAGAATGGCAGGATAGTTCTTGATGGAGTTGCTGATAAGCTAAAGAGCAACCAGGATGTGCAGGAATTCTATCTTGGTTTAAGTGAATTAGGACAGAAGAAAAGCTACCGTGAGGTAAAGCACTATAAGAGAAGGAAGAGGTGGCTGTAAAAACCCTCTAGACA
>DFBE01000073.1:3703-4135 GCA_002367275.1 Dehalococcoidia bacterium UBA3088
TGGTGCCGGGGTTTCCAATTTAGGCTACAGTTTCGATTTATCCCGCAGTCCAGGTTAAGCCGGCAAAGCTTATTGTTTTTTCTCCCACAACACTACTGAAGCGAACCTTGCCCTCCGACTTAAATGAGGGCGACTTAGCCGGTATAGTATCCCAGGCATCTTTCAGGTCATTGGGCGCAAGTATGGTATATAATGATGAAGGAAGCCCTCCACCTAACGGCTTCCATTTAGTCATGGCTGCTGTGGCTGACGTCCCTTGTACTAGCTTCACAACTGTTCCATTCAATATTCCCGCCAACTCTTTCAAACTCTTGGCGTCTTCCACCAGTGCTGCCTTATTCCCCGCTTCTGCATGGTCTGCCGCCGCTGCTAGCTTATCACCGGCTCCTGGTCCCAACATCCCTGCCATCTTGGGGCTGTTGAGCGCTGCGG
>DFBE01000022.1 GCA_002367275.1 Dehalococcoidia bacterium UBA3088
CCGTGATGTAGTGAAAGCTCTCCTTGAGCGGATCAAGTTTAGATTATCCTGCGTGCCTACTCCGGCATCGAATACCAGGGTGGGAGGCTCCGTCAGCAAGTGAATTTAAGAAGCTACCGATGGGAGGGCAAAGCATATTAATAATTTGTCATGATAATCTACTTGACTAAGCGTGGGGCTACAGTTTATCCTAGAGCGCTAAAGCATAAAGTGTGAGAGAGTGTAAGAAATGAAACTGAAATGCCTGTCAGTTTTTGTTGGCGTGTTGCTTCTTTTTTCATCCATCAATGTTTTTGGAGCAGGTGGAGCAAAGGCACAAGGAACGGGGGCCGATAAGATAAACATTATTTGGCAGCAGGAGATTTTGAGGGCTTGAAAGGCTCTAGCGAAATCATCCTGGTAACCGACGGCGAAAACACCTGTGGGCCAGACCCCTGCAAAGTGGTAGAAACAGTTTTAAGGGAGAAAAGAATAAAGGTAAGAATCGACGTGGTCACCATAGAGCTCAATCCAGACCCGGAAGAGAAATATGAATATGAGAGAGAGGTATATAGAGGCTGGAGAGATGCTAGATTTACAGGCACCATGCCTGCCGAGGAGGAAATGGTAGAGCAACTGAATCAAGCAAAGATTCCAGGTGAGCTCAGAGAAGCATTCCAGAGCAACAATTGCCCGCTTACAAAAGAGGCAAAGGTTACCAGCGTGGAAGACCGCTGGCTCATCACCGATGGAATCAAGATGTATTCGGTAGAGAAAGGTGAGAAACAGTTGAAGGTATATACCTCTTGCCGGCGCACAGACATGCTTGTCGAGAGTGGCGAATGGCTTCAAACATATTCCTATCTCATAAAAGGCCCCGTGGTGTACGTATTCAAATGCTATGGGGACGATATGATCTACGAAGACATGCTTGAGAAGTACTATGAGCCCATGCTGGCGAGCTTTGAGCCCATCGTTGAGGTCAGATAGATGATGTGATAATATGCCATAGGGTAAGAAATGTTACATAGAAAAATTCCTGAATTAGGAAGGAGGTTATGATGCTGAACCGGATCTTTGCCGGTTTGGGGCTATTTGCCCTTCTATCCTTAAGCGTTTCCCCTGTCCTGGCAAACCCCGATACATACGCTAAGGAAAAGATCCACACTGACGCTATAACCATGTTTGGCATAACCACGCCAGCTGAAGATACCTACACGGAAATGTGGATGTCTAAGGATAAGATGAGGATAGACAGCTACGACGAGAATGGCAAGCTGACAGAGTCAAACATCTGGCGGGGAGATAGGACCAAGATGTATTCTATCGACCACGTCAACAAAACATATGGAGAAGAGATAAAACTTCCTCTTTCTATGATGGAGACGACGGTGAAGGTGACACCAACAAATGAGACTCAAAAAATCAATAAGTGGAATTGCAAGAAGTACCTGGTGAAGATCAAAACGAGCACGATGGGGGTTACCACCACTATGAACCAGGAAGTATGGGCCACCAAGGATATCGACATCGACTATGGTCGGTATATGAAACTCGCACAGGCGAGCCAGGCCGCCGCTGGTTTAAGTTCCTTCAGTGAGGATATCATTAAAGAGTGGCAAAAAGTGAAGGGTTACCCTGTTAGGACTACAACGGCCATTACCATAATGGGTAAAAGGATGAAGAGCATCACTGAGCTTGTTGAATATGATAGTCATAGATCAGTTCCCAGGGGCTTCTATGATGTTCCTAAAGGTTATACAAAAGAAGAGGTCAGCTCGGGTGAGGAAGGGGCTATGACGGAGGAAGAAATGGCTGAGGCAATGGCTGCGGCTGAGGAAGCAATGGTCATGCTGGAGGAGGAAATGGGCCTATCAGGAGAACTAGCAGGTATGCTTGAAGGGATGGGTAAGGAAGGTGGGGAACTGGGTGAGTTGTTGGGAGAGCTATCGAGTCTATTCGGAGGAGGAGATGAAGGATAATAGGTAGATGAGGAGAAGGAAATAGAAGCCCACCACAAGGCTGTGAGCCCATCGTTATCTCTCGCATTTACATCAGCGCCTGCACCAATTAAGATTTTGACAGGCTGAGCCAGATGCGGTTAAGATGTCAAAGCATATATGTGTACCTATGCTCAAGGAGACAGCAACATGAGCAAGAGAATAACAGTGGTGTTCTATATGAAGGCCTCTATACTGGCCTGAAGGTAGAGGCGGCAAGACGGCATAAGTCAGCAAGCGACATCATTGCTGAGGCAGTGCAGGAATGGCTGGAGAGTCGTGAGGATGCTGGATTGCTACCTGTGATCGAGGCTCCCCGTCAGGAACTATCCATTTTGGCTGGGGATCCAGGATTCGAACCTGGCCTNNCGGATCCAGAGTCCGCTGTCCTACCGCTAGACTAATCCCCAAGCTGATTTAATCTTAACATGAGTTGGTATAAAATTTAACTAATGAAACCTGTGGAGTGGCGTGATGGGGGACTCCGCATACTGGATCAGACAAAACTTCCCCGGGAAGAGATTTATATAGAGACTTCCGACTTCAGAGAGGCGGCTGAGGCTATATCAGAGCTTAGAGTGAGGGGAGCTCCGGCTATTGGGGTGGCCGCCGCCTATGGGATGGTGCTTGCCGCTCAAAGCATCCAGGCAGATACCACCCGTGACTTCCTGTCTGAGCTTCAGGGAATAGCCTCTTTTTTTCTTCGCACCCGGCCTACCGCAGTGAACCTTTCCAGGGCCCTATCCAGAATGGAAGAAGTGGCCAAGAAAAATGGCAATACATCCACTATTTGTGAGTCTCTTCTGACTGAAGCCCATACGATACAGGAGGAGGAAGAAAAAGCTACTGAACTTATATCCGGCTTTGGAGCCAGCCTAATTTCCGATGGTTTCACCATCCTTACTCACTGTAACACTGGCCCGCTAGCCACAATGGGTAGGGGAACGGCGCTGGGGGCAATCCTCAGCGCAGTGAGAGAAGGGAAGAAGATTTCTGTGTTTGCTACCGAGACCCGTCCCCTTCTACAAGGGGCCAGGCTTACCACCCTTGAGCTCAGGCAGGAAAATGTAGATGTTGCCCTCATCTGTGACTTTGCAGCGGGACATATCATGCACCAGGGGAGGATAGATATGGTCATAGTGGGGGCAGACAGGATAGCTCTGAACGGTGATGTAGCCAATAAGATAGGAACTTATAGCCTGGCGGTGCTGGCCCACGAAAATCACATCCCCTTTTACGTAGCTGCCCCCATTTCTACTTTAGACCCCAAGGTCTCATCAGGGGGTAAGATAGTGATTGAAGAAAGAAACTCCACCGAAGTAACCAACGTAGGAGGGGTGGAAATTGCCCCCCCGGGGGTAAAGGTCAAAAATCCTGCTTTTGATGTCACCCCCCATGAGTACGTAAGCGCCATCATCACCGATAAGGGTATAATATATGCACCCTATGAGCTAAACTTAAGGGGAAAGTATGGCTAAGGCTAAGATAGGCATCATCGGGGGCAGTGGCCTCTACGAGATGGAGGGGCTAATTAAAGCGGATGAAATATATCCAGATACTCCCTTTGGTCGCCCCAGCGATGTCATCACGGTGGGCAATCTTCAAGGGGTAGAAGTTGCCTTTTTGGCCCGGCATGGGAAAGGGCACAGGATATCCCCCTCCGCCATCCCTGCCCGGGCAAACATCTATGCCTTAAAACAACTGGGAGTGGAGCAGATAATATCGGTCAGCGCAGTGGGAAGCCTTAAGGAGAAAATCTGCCCCGGGCATATTATCATTCCTGATCAGATTATCGATTTCACCAGGGGTAGAAAAAGCTCTTTTTTTGATGAAGGAATAGTGGTTCATATAAGCTTGGCCTCGCCCTTCTGTCCCGTCCTGAGTCATCTCCTTTGGGAGAAGGCGAAGAAGCTTTTCCCGGAGACACATCTTGGAGGAACCTACATCACTATTGAGGGGCCTTCCTTCTCCACCCGGGCAGAGTCAAACTTATATCGCTCCTTTGGGGATATAATCAGCATGACTGCCCAACCTGAGGTAAGGTTAGCCCGGGAGGCAGAGATATGCTATGCCACCTTATGTTTGACCACTGACTATGACTCGTGGCATGAGGGCCAGGAAGCTGTTTCCACGAAGATGGTACTTCAGAACTTGAAGGAAGGGGTGGAGAAAGCTAAGAGAATAATAGCCCAGGCTCTCCCTCTTATTTCTAAGGATGAAAGGAAATGTAGCTGTCAGGAAGCCCTAAGGGATGCCATAGCTACCTCCCCCAGATATATTACTCCGGAGGTAAAAGAAAGACTTTCCCTTTTACTGTCCAAGTATTTATGAATTTCAACTTTGTGGCCACCGCTATCGGAAGCATGCCTCATAAAGACCCTGAGGAGGCCTGCTCTCTGGTGCATAGGTTTCTTACCCTTCCCGCCTGGCCTCAGCTTCCTAACCGCTCGTTTAAAGAAAAAATGGATGTTCAGTTTGCTGAAGGCTTTCCGGGAATCAGGATCTCTGAAGGTAAAGCGTGGGTTGACCGTCAAGAAATGAATAGCGATCTAGAAAGGCTTTATTTTGACTATTCAGTGCCCGATTCCTCACCTTATGGGATAAGCAAAGAGTTTGCCGCAGGGCTTCACTCCTTTACGGAAAACGATGGCAGCTTTCGCTGTGTTAAAGGGCAAATAACCGGGCCAATAAGCCTGGGTCTTTCGCTCAAGGACGAGAAGGGATGTCCTGTAATGAGCGATGATATCTTGCGCGATGCCCTGGTAAAGCATCTCTCCCTTAAGGCGATGTGGCAGGAGAGAGAGCTTTTGAAGCTCTTCCCGGAGGTTTTAATATTTGTGGATGAACCTTCCCTGTCCTTCCTGGGCTCAGCATTTACCACCATTCCCCCCGATGTAGCCATATCGCTTCTGGAGGAGGTTCTGGTCCACATCCATTGCCTTAAGGGGGTGCATTGCTGTAGCAATGCTGACTGGCCGATTTTACTGGGGATGCCCATCGACGTCTTAAGCTTTGATACCTACACCTATTATGATTCCCTCTCCCTCTACCCGGAAGAGGTAAAAAGATTCCTGGACAAAGGTGGGACCATAAGCTGGGGAATCGTTCCCAGTAATGAAGAAAGCTTAATGAAAGAATCATTGGCCAGCATCAAGGATCGATTGGAGGAGGCCATGGCCCCCTTAACCCGTAAGGGAATAAGTTTCCGACGGCTTGTGGAGCAAGGTATGCTTACTCCTTCCTGTGGTCTGGCATTCCTTTCCCAGGAAGGAGCGCGTGAGGCATTAGAGATGTTAGCTAAGCTTTCGAAAAACATAAGGCAAAAATACTCTCTATGAAGAGAGCATATCTTCTCACCGGTCCTCCGGGAACAGGCAAGACCACCCTGCTCCGGGAAGTAGCGGTCAGAATACAGGATGGAGTGGACGGTTTCTATACCCAGGAGATAAGAAAGGGTGGTAAAAGGGAGGGATTCGAGATCTGCACTCTGCGGGGAGAAAGGGCCATACTGGCTCACGTAAACATCAAGGGGCCCTTCCGGGTGGGAAGATATGGGGTAGATGTAGAAAGCTTGGATAGGGTAGGAGTGGCCGCCCTGAACAGAGCTATCGAGGAAAAAAAATTTATTGTCATCGATGAAATAGGAAAGATGGAGCTTCTTTCTTCTTCGTTCAGGCAAGCTGTCTTAGCTGCGCTTAAGAGCGGCCAGAAGGTCCTGGGGACTATTATGGCCTCTCATCACCCCTTTGCGGATAGTATAAAGCAGCGCCCGGAGGTTGAACTTCTAAAGTTAAACCGCGACCTTGGGGAGGAGATAAAAATAAAGGTTTTAAGCTTTGTTCATGATATCTGATATAGTCCAGGCGCTGGCAGAGGAAAAGAAGGCTGAAGTAGTGGAGACGCAAATGTCCTGGGTTATGGTGGGGAAGAAGTATACCTACAAGGTTAAAAAACCCGTGGACCTTGGCTATCTGGACTACACTACGCTTGAAAGAAGGGAATTTTTCTGCCATCGGGAAGTGGAGCTCAACCGAAGGCTGTGCCCGGAGGTCTATCTGGGAGTGATCCCCATAACTCGTGAAGAGGGGAAATTCTATTTAGATGGTAAAGGTAGGGTGGCGGAGTATGCGGTAAAGATGAAAAGCTTGCCCCAGGAGAAAATGCTGGATGTACTTCTCACCCAGGATAGGGTGACCCCTGATATGATAGACAGGGTAGCTCAAAAGGTAGCTTACTTCCATGAGCACTCATCCGTGAGCGATACCATAAGAAGCTTTGGCGGCTTAGAAGTAATCCGCCATAACACCCAGGAGAACTTTTTGCAGACCCAAAAGTATATAGGAGTCTCTATCTCTGAACACCAGTATCGAAAAATAAAGGAGTGGACGGAAGGCTTTATTGAGCAAAATGTACCCCTTTTTGAGAGGAGAGTACGTCAGGAAAGGATAAAAGATGGTCATGGAGACCTCCACGCTGCCCATGTTTGCTTCGACCAAGAAATAGTCATCTTTGATTGCATTGAATTTAACGACCGCTTCAGGTACGGCGATGTGGCCTCCGAGATTGCCTTCCTGGCTATGGACTTAGACCATTTTGGCAAACCTTCGCTGGCTTCGCAGTTTGTTTCCTCTTACCAGGAGTTAACTTTGGATCATGACCTGAGTTCGATATTGAACTTTTACCGCTGCTACCGGGCCTACGTGCGAGGGAAAGTTCACAGCTTCAGATTGGATGACGCAAGCCTTCCGCCTGAAGATCGGGACAGGATAAAGGCGGAGGCAAAAGGATATTTTTCCCTGGCTTTATCCTATGTCGGATAAATACTTAGTTTTAGTGGCCGGCCTTATGGGGACAGGAAAGACCACCCTGGCCCAGGCTCTCTCCCAAAGAACAGGCTGGAGGGTTATCTCCTCAGATGCGGTAAGAAAGGAGATTATGAAAATTCCTCTTCATGAGCATCGCTTTGAGAAATTTGACCAGGGCATCTACTCCTCCGGGCATTCCAGGAAGGTCTATGAAGAGATGTTACGCAGAGCCCGGCAGGCTCTTTTGGGAGGATACTCAGTGATACTGGATGCCTCCTTCAGGGGAAGGGAGGATAGGTTGAACGCCCGTGACCTGGCTTCAAGCTTGGGGGCCCGTTTTTTTCTCCTTAAGTGTGTCCTTCCCCAGGACATGGTAAGAGAAAGGCTCACGAAGAGAATGAAGGATGGCGAAAATATATCTGATGGTCGCTGGGAGATATTCGATGAACAGCAAGAAAATTTTGACCCCATCGAAGAGGAGCATATCACGGTTTCTGGGGCGGAGGAGGCACCGAAGATGGTAGAGGAGATTTTGCCCCTCCTTTCCGGGTGGTCCACTACTTAGCCTTTTCGGGGGGGGTTAGGATATCATCTACTACTCCATATTCTTTGGCCTGCTCAGCGCTGAGATAGAAGTCGCGATCAATATCGTGGGTGATTTTATTTATGGGTTGACCGGTATGTCGAACTAAGATCTCACGAATCTTGTCCTGAATACGCATAATCTCCTTAGCCGCAATGGCGACGTCTGCTGCCTGCCCCTGAGCTCCCCCCACTGCCTGGTGAAGATGAATGGTGGCATTGGGCAGGGCAAATCTTTTTCCCTTAGTTCCGGCGGCCAGAATGATTGTCCCCATACTGGCGGCTAATCCTACACAGATGGTAGAGACATCACACCTCACCAGCTGCATCGTATCATAGATGGCCAGTCCAGCACTGATTACTCCCCCCGGGCAATGAACATACAGGCTTATGTCTTTATCGGGAGCCTCTCTTTCCAGATAAAGAAGCTCGGCAATTGTCAGGTTTGCTACCTGGTCGGTGATGGGAAGGCCCAGAAAGACAATCCTCTCCTTGAGCAACAGGGAATAAATGTCGAAAATACGCTCATTCCCTCTCGTCCCCTCGATCACAGTGGGAATTATCTGATTTATCATCCCTACCCCCTTTCGCTATCTCTACCAGAAGGTCTATGGTCTTTCGAGTCAAGACCACCCTCTCCAGCCAATTCCAAAGTAATCTTCTAGCCTTCTCCCTCTCCTGGGGGTCTTCTACTTTCTTTTCTAGCTCAGCCTCGACCTCCTCCTCTTCCACCTTCAGGTTTTCCTCTTCGGCTACCTTGCCTAAGACCAGCGTTCTTTTTATCCTCCCCTCCGCCTCCGGCCGTAACTCCTCTATTACTTCTTCCTCACTTTTGGCGACAAAAGATAGATAGTTCTGGAATGTACCAAATCCCTCCATCTCCCGTCCGAGAAGGCGACTTATTTCCTCCTCCCGGAGAAAGGGAGGAAACTCAACCCTGGATATCTCCACCACCTTGCCTACTACCTGGTCCTCGAACTTATCCTCCGTCTGCTCCATCCTTATGCCCCGATAGTCTCCCAGCACTACCTCAGGTTTTAAAGGTACAGTGGCTCTGAACTTAAGCTGTGGCTCAATGCTCAACACCTCCAGTTTGGGCTGGGCTGAGGGTTCAATACCTCCCTCCTCGATAGCCCGAGAGTAAAGGCGGGGTAAAATGATCTCTGCTCCCTTCTCCAGGAAGCTCTCCTTGCCTATATGCCTCTCCAGAATGGGGCGGGGCACTTTTCCTTTCCTGAACCCCGGAACCCTGGTTTTACTTGCCAGACGAAGATAAACCTCCTTAAGGCCATCTTCTACCTCCTCCTCGGAAGCTTCTATATCCAGGACTACCTGTCTATCCTCAGTTTCCCTTTGCTCAACCCTCACCCCAAGATTATAGCACCTGCGCCTCAAGACCTAAAAGTCGGATATGACCTTCGGGCCTTAAACATGTATCCTGCCTTCCTTAGGGCGACCAGATTATATTCACATCCCCATACCCGGTGGATGATTTCTTCCCGACTGATTACCCTTCCCTGGTTCTGCACTAAAAGGGAAAGGAGGGCGAGCTCTTTGATGGGAGCGGCGGACCAGTGCCTTCAGTCTGGCTACAAGCTCCTCCGGGTTCAAAGGCTCCTTCAGATAGGCATCAGCTCCTGCATCTACTGCCTTGACCCAACCCTCAGTAGAAGAATACCTTCCAGTGGCGATAATAGGGGCAAGCATTCTATCTCGCAGCTTTGACACATCCTCGAAATCGCTCTCCGTCTCTACACCATGGATAACAACGTCAGGAGGTAACTCATCCAGCCTGGATATCATTTCACGGCTACTCTGGCAGACCTCTTTTTCAAAGCCCGCTCAGGCTAGAACCTCACATATCTGGCTCACAATATCGGCGTCGCTGTGCATCACCAAGATCTTATCCATAAGATAAGTTTAGAGGATGAAAGTAAAAATAGAGTAAATATAGACATAGAAAGGGTTTAATCAGGTCAAGATTTCGTCAGAAGATCCACCAGAGAAGAACAACTCCCGCCGCCACCCCCGCCAGCCATACCCCCTTGTTCCACCGGAAGATCTTAGCTCCATCCAGGATGGAGAAAGGGATGAGGTTAAATAGAGCAAGAAGAGCGTTGATGTATGCCCCCAGCTCAAAGACATAAGCAGGGCAGAAGAAGTTCAGTATCCCGAACATCAGGGATAATACTAGGTTGGCTGAGGGGCCAGCCATGGAAATTATGCCTTCTGACCTATAAGTTAGACCCCTCACACCTTGATAGATCATCACTGCACCAGGGGCAGCAAACACAAACCCCAGAAGAGAGCATCCCAGGGCCAGCAGCAGGCCTCCCATCCACATCTGGTACTGGGCAAAACAGCCATACCTTCGAGCAGTAAAGCGGTGACCAAGCTCGTGAAAAATAAATCCCAGGGAAACACCCAGCAGGGCTGAAGGTAGGGTGGTGGTTATTTCACTCAATTCAGCATATATGCCTCCGCTCATAGCAATACTGAAGGCAAACGCCAGAAGAAGCGCAGACACAGCTATATCCTTTAACTCTCTTCCCTTGACCACTTATTCCCTCTCCATAGCCATCGATGACCCCGCAGAGCAGGTATGGGCCAAAACGCTATAGCATCCGATATTATTTAGGTACGCATCCAGCGTCAAAAGATTATATCATATCTGCTATCCTCCCCATAGCTTTGGGGCGTATAATAGTCATAGGATGGTGGGCGTGGCCTAGGGGTTCAAGGCGCCAGGTTGTGGCCCTGGA
>DFBE01000054.1 GCA_002367275.1 Dehalococcoidia bacterium UBA3088
GGAATTAAAGTTCTGTTAAAAGATGAGCTCATGGGAAATATAGCGCCGTGGTATGTCGCCCCAGGAGGAGTAGGCGCAGTTAAGGTTGTGGTTCCAGAGGATGAAGCCAATAGAGCTATGGCCATAATACGGGATTTGGTACCCAGCACAACCCCCAGGAGATCACGGCGTATCATTAAGGCTCTATTGATAGTTCTACTAATTCTGATCCTGGTGTCCGGAGTGGTCTAAGAGTCGGATGAATGAGGATAGAGGAAAAGCTGGAGAACGTTCTTTCCTGACGTCGTCATCATATTTGTCGTCCAAAGAGAGGATGCTCTTACCTTCTCTACCAACGACGGCGTAGACCAGAAGTTTGCTAAAGTGCTGCTCCAGGCAGCAAGCTACGGGGTGGAGATTTATTTTACTAATTGGTGATTCTCTCTAACCACTCTACTTCATCAAAATCGCTATCCAGACTTACAATCCCATTTATCCTCTCCTCCCTCAGCGAGAGAGCTATAAGAGTATCATGGTAGTTGAGTCTCCCTTCAGTTTGTTTCATAAGGTCCACTACCTTAGGATGAAACTTCGGGAGGTATCGGTAGGCGTTTATCACCTCTACATTAGAGAGAGCAGCACTAATTTCATCAGCTATCTCCGGGAACTTGCTGGACATCTTCCTTCCGATCAACTTCCTGGCCATGACTGAATAAATCTCATTAACGACACAGTCCATATACACAAGTTCGGTCTCGTCTGCCTTTACTTTACTCAGAATCCGTATAGCTTCCTCATGATGCTGATCCTTACTATCCATGAGGGCAATGACAAAATTTGTATCCACCAGGGCTTTACTCATAGTAAGCCTCGGAGTCCTCCAGCGCATCCCCTCCTAAAGCAACTATTCCGGTTAATTTCTCTAATGCCCGAATACCTTCCCTTCCCTTATCATTTGTGTTTATATGTGGGAACCCCAAACGGTTGAGGAGATTGGTACCCTGCATGGTATTAAAATCCAGCCGGTCTACTTTGATGCCCTTCTCTTCCAGAATAGCTTGGAAGAGCTGCTTGGGAGGAAATCTACGATTGGAAATAATTATAGCATGTTTCCTTATGGGTTCTGGTGATAGCCTTTGGACAACTTTTTCAACTTCTTCGGGGGAGATAGAGAAAGTTTTTCCCATAAATGTAGTCTTCATCAATTTTCTCCTATATATTTTCTTTCTACTATAATAGATAGAAGAATATTTTGCAAGATTCGGATGACTGCATGAGTCTGTAACAGTTTGGTCGGTGGATAGGTGTCCCACATCGTGTCATTGCAAGGGGCAAGGCCAATTGCAAGGCGTAACCCCTTTGTCATTGCGAAGGGCAAAGCCCTGAAGCAATCTCGGCGGGGAGGGAATCTCCCTCACCCTGACCCTCTCCCAGAGGGAGAGGGAAAAAGGTATTGAGATTGTGGAGCATGAGTTTATCTTGAGCTGACAGAAGGCGAAGAGCTCGCAATGACACGAAAAAGTTATGCGATGATTTATGCGGTTAACTTATAATTTTAAATCAACACCGCGTCGCTGGGCTTCGAACTGAGCATGGTTAGTTATACACAAAGTCGGTAATGAGATGGCTAATGGAAGAACCCTCATCCGGCCCAAACCAGTGTATCCGCTCATCCTGGGGCTTAAACCAGTTGAACTGATGACGGCAGAGTCTGTGGGTAGCAAATTTAATCTTGTCTACTGCTTCGCTTAAGCTTAACCTTCCCTGAAGGTAGGAGGAGATTTGCCTGTAGCCTATGCTGGAAAGTGAAGGGAGGTCGGGACTATACCCCATCTTGAGAAGACCTCTCACTTCCTCCACCAGGCCCTGATCCATCATTCGGTCCACTCTCTCATTCTGGCGGCGGTGGAGCTCATCACGAGGCAGGTAGAGGCCAATGGTGAGAGCATCAAAAGGGGGGTTTTTAGTTCTCTCCAGGCTAAACCCTGCTTGCTTTAGCTCCAGGGCTCGTATTATCCTCCTGGGGTTCCGAGGGTCTATATGCCGGGAAGCTCTATTGTCTATCGTCTTAAGCTCCTGGTATATCCTCTCCGCTCCCTCCCTTTTGACTCGCTCCTCCAGCCTGGAGCGAAATTCTCTATCTGGAGGGCAGGATGGTATCTCCCAACCCTCTAAAAGTGCCCACACATAAAGGCCGCTTCCCCCTACCACAAAGGAAATTTTCTTCCTCCCCGTGATGAGCCCTATTTCCCGCAGGGCCAGGTCTTTATAGAGGCCTACCGAAAATTCCCCATCGGGGTCGACAACATCTATGAGGTGGTGAGGGACAATCCTTCTCACGTTGGAAGGTGGTTTGGCGGTACCGATGTCCAGGTGACGGTAAATCTTCTGGGAATCAGCACTTACTATCTCCCCAACCAGATTTTTGGCCAGGTCTATTGCGAGCTCACTTTTTCCTGAAGCGGTGGGGCCTACGATGGCCACTACTTTAAGCCTTTGGCTTCGGCCACCTTTTGCACTATATGTGGAAATTCCTCCACCTCAAGGCTTGCTCCACCCACCAGGGCACCATCGATGTTCTCCTCCCGGACAAAGGAAGAGATGTTATCCTCAGTCACACTTCCCCCATACTGAATTCTCGTCTCTTTTCCCTCATCCCCATAGAGCTCCTGTAACACCCGGCGGATAAACCCACAGATATCATCTGCCTTCTCCGGGCTGGCTGCTATGCCTTTACCGATGGCCCATATGGGCTCATAGGCAATGACCAACCCTGGTTGAAGACTGACCTCTCTAAGGGCCATCCTTAGCTGCCTTCCCACTACTTCCTCCGTTCTCCCCTCTTTTTTCTCTTCCCCGCTTTCCCCCACACAAAGAATAGGTAAAAGGCCCGCTTTAACTACTGCCCTCACTTTGAGGTTTATCAGCTCATCGTCTTCCCCAAAATACCCTCTCCTCTCTGAATGCCCCAGGATGACATAGGTACAGAGATCCTTGAGCATCAAAGGGGAGATTTCCCCCGTAAATGCTCCCTTCTCCTCAAAATACACATTCTGAGCTCCTAACTTGATAGAGGATGAAGAAAGTAGGTTAGATAGGGGGAAAAGGGAAACAAAGGGAGGACATATGACCTTATCCACCCCCTCTATCTTCTCCAGAGGACCCTTCATGCTCTCTACCTTGGAGATAGCCTCAGCTACCGAGGTGTTCATCTTCCAGTTGCCCGCCACTATAGGAATGCGCATCTCAAGCTCCAAACCGGGAAAGCTTTAGAGCATGGGCTAAGGCTAAAGGCATGGTATCTAAAGCTGATATAGTGCCTAAGCTGCCTCGGGCACAGGCAGATTCTGAAAACTGGGCTATATTGTCTGGCCGGCAAGAAGGGGAATACAAAAGGAAGGGAACGGGATGCCAGCTATGTCCGCAGAGCATGGCCGGGGTGGAGTGGTCTCCAGTCACTACCAGGACATCCGGCTTTTGGTTTAAGAGCTGGGGTAGGCAGTCATCGACCTTTTCGATCACTTTCACCTTACGCTCAAAGTCCCCATCTTCACCGGCAGAATCAGTTTCCTTTATATGCAGGAAGAAAAAGTCATAGCGGGGAAAGCACTCTTCCAGGGTAGAAAACTCCTCCTCTATGGAGCTTACCTTTTCCTCTACCTCCATTCCCAGAAGGCGGCTCAATCCCCGGTACATGGGATAGGTAGCAATGGCCACTGCCTTTAGCTTATACAGTTCAGCAAAAGAGGGAAGGGAAGGAAGGCTGGAAAAGCCCCGCAGCAAAATGGCATTGGCCCCATCCCTTCGTTTAAGGAGTTTGCCTGACTCAACGATGAATTGGTCGACATAGGCGGAAGCTTTCTCCGCCTTTGAGGATAGGGGAACCACTTTTAAGGGGAATTCTCCTACCCTCCCCGGGTCGGAGTCAGAAAGCTCTGGAGAAAGGTTCTCACCCCGAAGAAGGAGAACAAAGCGATGGTCTCTCACCGGGAGAACCGATATGCGCGGACCATCAAGGTCTATACTTTCTAAAAGATGGCAAAGTTCAGCGCATTTTGAGGTGGGGATACGCCCCGCCCGGCGATCCAGGATTACACCGCTATCGCCCACGGTGGCAAAGTTTCCCCTGGCTACTACATCAGAAGGGAGAACAGGGGCCTCTATCCCCATGGCCTCCAGGATTCCTCTACCGGTCCTGAACTCAAAGGGATTATAGCCAAAAAGGGAAAGGTGGGCTGCCCCACTTCCCGGGGTGATGCCTGGAGATATAGGATTGGAGAGTCCCAGGGTACTTTTAGAAGCCAGGCCATCTAGATTAGGGGTATGGGCAGCCTCAAGCTCAGTCTTCTTAAGCTCAGGATGAGGAATTCCTCCCAGGCCATCCATAATGAGGAAAACAATCTTAGAGGGAGTGGAGATGACCAGCTTTTGTATTTCCCTCTGGATTATCATTTGTCCAGAAGAACCTCCACTCCGGGAAGTTTTTTCCCCTCCAGAAGCATAAGAGAGGCTCCGCCCCCCGTTGATACCCAGGTCATCTTGTCACTGAGGCCCAGTTCCTCTACCACCTCTGCAGTGGACCCTCCTCCTATGATGGTAGTGGCTGAAATTTGAGAAAGGAGATGAGCCAAAGCGTGCGTCCCGGAAGCGAACTGAGGTGTTTCATAGACCCCCATAGGCCCGTTCCAGGCAATGGTATGGCACTTTCTTAATTCCTCAGAAAATTCGTTCACTGTCGCTGGACCTATATCCGCGATGGTAAAATCAGAAGGCATAGAGGATATTTCAGTTACCTTTGTGCTATCAGGGTTACGGATATCCCTGGTTACCACCACGTCCTGAGGAAGTAGTAGCTTTATTCCTTTGCGTTGTGCTTTTTTCATTATGCTGGCCACAAAATCTGCCTTATCTTTCTCCACTTCTGACCCACCCACCTTATAGCCCTGGAAGTGAAGGAAGGTCTGGGCCATCCCTCCTCCCAGGAGAAGAAGGTCGACTTTATCCAGGGCGTTTTCCAGAACTCCAATTTTGTCCTTCACCTTCGCTCCCCCTAAAAGCAGGGCTAAGGGATGAGAAGGATTCTCCAGTGCGCCGGTGATGAAGGATACTTCCTTCTGGACCAGGAAGCCGGCCACCGCGGGAAGGAGGGCAGCTACTCCCACCACCGAGGCATGGGAGCGGTGAGAAACCCCGAAGGCATCGTTCACAAACACATCCGCCGGTCTCGCCAGTTCTCGGGCGAACTCGGCATCGTTTCTCTCCTCTTCGGGATGAAAGCGCAGGTTTTCCAGAAGCAAAATATCTCCTTCCGACATGACTTTTGCCTTTTGTCTTACCTCCTCCCCTACACAGTCGGAGGCCAGAACTATTTTGCGCCGCAAAAGTTGAGACAGAGGAGGAACGACCTTAGACATTCTTAAGCTTTCCACCACCTGACCTCCGGGCCTTCCCAGATGAGAACAGAGAATGAGCTTAGCTCCCCTCAATATAAGGTATTCCAGGGTGGGAAGAGTGGCTTTAATGCGGCTGTCCGAGGTGGGAAGGCCGGTATCAGGGTCTAGAGGAAGGTTGAAGTCCACCCTGACCAGAACTTTTTTCCCTTCGAGCTCAACATCTTCTACCGTCTTCTTCAAGAACATATTTTGAAGCTCTGCGCTGCTTTGATTTCATATACTACCTTTATGCCATCCACTAACTCAGTCAGGTCATGGCTGAAGTCGGGACAGGGGTCTACCCGCTCTGCCATCTCTACCAGGTTTCTTTTACCTCCATTTCCTCCGATGTCTAGATACACCTTAGTCTGCCCGGGATAACGATGTAAGACCTCTATTACCTGGCAGAGAAAGTCAAGGTCCTTTTTCTCATCCTCGCCCTGGGTGAGGGAAATGACCAGGTTTCCATTCTGCGCCTTGGAAAAGGACACCCCCAAAAGATCCTTCTCCCAGGCGATCTTATCCTCAAGGGGAGCATCTTCACTCCCAATGTTAAGTGAAGGCAGGTCTTCCCAGAGGTCAAACATGGTGGTTTGCCCGGAATCCTTCCTCTTTCTTTCCCGCTGAGCCAGAAGTATGATGCCATCGATGTGCTTTAGAAGGGCCCCCCTCCTCCCAAAATCATCCAGCGCCCCTGCCTTGATCAGGCTTTCCGTCACTTTGCGGTTTATTCCCCGGAAGTCGAACCTGCGGCATAGATCCTCAATAGAAGAAAAGGGTCCCCCGGTCTTGCGGCAGGAAATAAGGGGAGCGGTAGCAGCCTCCCCAATGTTCTTGATTGCGCCCAGGCCGTACGAGATAGATTTCTCCCGGACCCCAAAGTTGATGTCACTCTGGTTAATGTTGGGAGGAAGAACATCTATGCCCAGGCGACGACACTCAGCTATGGCCGACCCTACCTTGTCCTGATTACCCGCCGATACCTGAAGGAGAGCGGTCATATATTCCAGGCTATAGTTGGCCTTGAAGAATGCTCCCTGGTAGGCAATCAGAGCATAGCTTACGCTGTGGGACTTATTGAAGGCATATCCCGCGAAGGGCGAAATTAAGTCGAATACCCCCCTGGCCACCTCAGAAGAAAACCCTTTCTCCTGGGCCCCCTGGACGAACCTTTCTCTTTCCTCCTCCATAAGCCGGGGTATCTTTTTTCCTATGGCCTTACGGAATAGGTCGGCTTCCCCCAGGGTATACCCGGCAAACCTCTGGGCAATATGCAGAACCTGCTCCTGATATACGATCACTCCATAGGTCTCCCCCAGGATGTCCGAAAGCGATGGGTGGGGATAAGAGATGGCCTCTTCCCCTTTTTTGGCAGCGATAAAATGAGGAATGTAGTCTTTGGGGCCGGGGCGGTATAGGGCAACCATGGCTGCTACATCGCTGAAGCAAGAGGGGGAAAGCCGGCGGATGTATTTTCTCATCCCCTCCCCCTCCAATTGAAAGATTCCCCCCGTCTCCCCGGAGGAAAGGAGGTCAAAGGTTCTCTGGTCATTCATAGGAAGATTCTGAAGGTCTGCCTCCTCTCCCCGGTTTTCACGGATAAGTTCTCTGGTGCGAGCTAGAATGCTAAGGTTGGCCAGTCCTAAAAGATCAAGCTTCAGGAGCCCTATATGGGCGATACTTTCCATACTGAACTGAGTCATAACTCTTCCTTCCTTCCCTTTTTGCAGGGGACAGAAAAGGATGAGTGGCTCTCGGGAGATAACTATCCCCGCCGCATGGGTGGAGGCATGGCGCACGGTGCCCTCCAATTTCTGAGCAAACTGGAATATCTCCTTTATGGACTCATCAGAGCTACATAGGTCGCGAAGTTCGCCTATATCCTTCGCTGCTTCATCTAAGGTCATACCCAGGGAAGGGATAAGCTTGGCCACCCGGTCAACTTTAGACAGGGGTATGCCCATCACCCGCCCTACATCGCGGATCGCCGCTCGCGCTCCCATCGTCCCGAAGGTTATGATTTGGGCTACGTGGTCCTCTCCATACTTTCGGGTGACATAGTGAATGACCTCGTCGCGGCGGTCATCCTCAAAATCAAGGTCAATATCGGGCATCTCCTTTCGCTCTACATTCAAAAACCTCTCAAACACCAATCCGTACTTCAAGGGGTCGATGCTGGTTATTCCCAGAACGTACAGGACCAGACTGGCGGCAGCACTTCCTCTCACTCCAAACGATATTCCTTTTTCCTTGGCAAAGGAGATGATGTCCCACACCACCAGGAAGTAGTTGGCAAACTCCGTCCTCTGAATGACCTCTAGCTCGTACCTCAGCCTCTCCTCAACCTCAGGAGGGGGTTGAGGAGAACGTTCCTTCAGCCCCTTAAAACAGAGCTCGGAAAGAAACTCATGAGCGTTCTTATCTCCAGATGTCATCTCGGGTAGATGGAAATGGCCAAACTCCAGTTCCAGGTTACATAGCTCGGCCACGCGCTCGGTGTTTTCTACGGCCTGGGGGAGGTCGGAAAAGAGGTCTGCCATTTCGAGGGGGCTTTTCAGGTAGAAGGAATCCCCCATCCGGAGTCTGCCCTCATCTTGAAGCTTGCGATTGGTCTGAATGCAAAGCAGAATGTCGTGAGGTTTGACATCGGCTTTTTCTACGTAGTGAACGTCATTAGTGGCTACTAAGGGAAGGTTAAGCTCGGAAGCTAGAGAAATGAGAAGGGGGTTAATTTTTTCCTCCTCGGGCAGGGAGTGGCGCTGTATCTCCAGATAGAAGTCGCCAAATACTTCCTTATACCACAGGGCAACCGCTTTAGCCTCATCTACCCTCCCTTGAAGGAGGAGCTGAGGGATTTCCCCCTTAAGGCATCCAGAGAGGGCTACCAATCCCTCGTGGTATTCCTCTAAGATCTCTTTATCCATTCTTGGCTTATAGTAGAAGCCCTCCAGGTAAGCTTTAGTTACCAGTTGAGTTAAGTTCTGGTAGCCTTGTCTATCCCGGGCTAAAAGTACCAGGTGATAGCTGTTCTTCTCCGCCCTGGACTTGCGCCCGGAGGGAGCTACATAGACCTCGCAGCCGATGATAGGCTTTATGCCTGAATTTCGAGCCTCCACATAGAACTCAATTGCTCCGTACAGGGAACCATGATCAGTGATAGCCAGACTATTCATCCCCATTCCCTGGGCCTTGAGGAGGACATCCTGGATGTGGCACATACCATCCAGCAGGCTGTACTCGGTATGAATGTGAAGGTGGGTAAACATAAGCTTTAACTATTATATCATATCCCCGCCCTTAGAAAGCCCAGGCGAACTGCCTGCCCAAGGGGGAAGGCGGCTATGGGTCGACTATACCAGATGAGCTATCTGAAGTAGCCTTTTAGTGTCGTCGTGCAACTTGGACCATACCGAGGCTATTTCCTCCTGTTTTACCCATATAGCCTGGCCAACATCGCTATCGGGCTTTAGCTCCCCACTCACTTTTTTAGCCATATAGTCAATGTAAATGACGTGGAGAATGGTCTCACCGTTACTTTTTACTATTCTCTCAAAAGGAATAAGGGGGGATATAAGCTCTACTACGAGGTCGGTTTCCTCCTTCACTTCCCTTAAGATTCCCTCGGTTATAGATTCCCCCAGCTCCAATCCTCCCCCCGGGCAAATCCACTTTCCTCCCCAAAAGTCACCCTCCCAGGGGACGTGCTCTACCAACAGGATTTTTCCTTCATCCTCAATAACTGCCCCTACCGCTACCACTATTCTTCCCATGTCCTTGTCTCTTTATCACACAGGTCTTGATACTCGCACCATTCACACAAGGGGGATTTCTGAGCTCTAAACACGGTAGTACCCTCCACTTCCCTGATTTTAGACACCATTTCCTGCTTTAGCATCCTGAGCTCTCTTTCACTTCTTCTGGACCGGAACTCCTTATTGAACACCAGATAGTGCCACACCAGATCTATATCAGGAGCATCACCCTCATTTTGTAGCCCGATATGATACAGAGCCAGTTGTCTGTCCTTATCTATTTCCTTTTGGGATGGCAAACTCCCGGAGGATTTGTAGTCATGGATCTCTAAAATACCATCCTTCCTTTGATCCAATCTGTCTACCAGGCCGCTAAATTTAAAGCCGGCCTCCAGAGGGATATCCACCCGGAACTCTACACCTAAGGTTCGGGCCTGGTTGAAGGGAGCATATCTCCTGTAATACTGCAAAAGACATGCTTTTCCCCTCTCCTTATAATCCTCCGCTGAGTATTCCTTTCGAACAATACTTATTTCTTCATGCCACTTGTTGTCCCACACCGTTTCGTAATAGGCCAGAAGATCATCTAGCGATACTTCCCTCTCCTGCATTTTAGACTGATACAGCCTGCGCAGGGCTTTATGTATCATGTTCCCCAGAAATGATTCTATGGACTCTCCTTGTACTTTTATGCCATCTATGTAGCGATACTTATACTTTAGAGGGCATTGCTCAAAGGTCTTAATGTGGGAAAAGGAATAGGCCATCAAACGTTGAACCGTCCGTACTTTTTGATGTAGGGAAGTAGACCCCCGCAAGCCAGAATATCCAGCATTACCTGCGGAACTTCGCTCAAGCTAAGAGTGGTACCCTGAGTTTTATCCTCCACTACCCCTTTTCTTAAATCCAGGTGAAGTTCATCTCCGTGGCTCACGTTGTGGGTATCACAAATAACCACCGGAAGCCCTATGTTTATGGCATTACGGTAAAATATGCGGGCCACCGAGTGAGCCAGGATTCCCCCTATGCCGGACAATTTTAGGACCAGGGCAGCGTGTTCCCGTGACGAACCCAGACCGAAGTTCTTACCCGCCACCAGGAAATCACCTGCTTTTACCTTTTGCTTAAAATTCGGGTCCGCATCCTCCAGCACGTGCTTGGCTAGCTCAGGAAGATTGCTCCTCAGGTGAAAAAACCTCCCCGGTATAATGTGGTCAGTGGAGATATTATCTGCCATCCTGTAGGCCTTCCCTTCAAGCATCAAAGAAACTCCCGGGGGTCAGCGATCTCCCCCTTTACCGCCGCGGCCGCCGCTGAGGCAGGGCTACCCAGATAGATGAAGGATGAAGGGTTCCCCATTCTCCCCTGAAAGTTACGATTGGCGGTGGATAGACAAACTTCGCCATCACCCAATATTCCCTGGTGTACCCCCACACAGGAGGCGCATCCGGGAGGGAGAATAACTGCCCCTGCCTCCATAAATATCTGGAGCAATCCCAATCCCAGCGCCTCCTGGAATATTCTCCTTGAGGCAGGGGTGATGAGGAGACGGGTATGGGGATGGCACTTTCTCCCTTTCAGGATAGTAGCTGCCACCTCAAGGTCAGGAAGTCTCCCGTTGGTGCAGGTGCCAATGCATACTTGGTCCACTCTCATTCCTTTCACTTCCTCTATGGGGGAGGCAGTGTCCACAGCATGAGGAAGTGAAACGGTGGGCTCAAGCTTGGAAACGTTCACCTTAATCATGTGCTCGTAGACAGCATCAGCATCAGGGCTTACCGGAATGAAACAATTCTCCCTCCCCTGGGAGCGGAGGAATTCACGGGTAACCTCATCAGAGGGGAAAAGTCCGGCCTTTGCTCCTGTCTCCACGCACATATTAGCCAGAGTGAGGCGGGAGGATATGTCCATGTCGCTGGCCATGTCCCCACCAAACTCCAAGGCCTTATAGGTCGCTCCATCTGCCCCTATCTTCCCAATGAGATGCAAAGCCAGGTCTTTAGTGTACACTCCCTTTCCCAGCCTGCCCTCGAGCTCTACCTTAAAGCTCTGTGGAACCCTGAGCCAGGTTTCTCCCAGGGCCAGGGCTACCGCAATGTCGGTGGAGCCCATGCCGCAGGCAAAAGCTCCTAAGCCCCCGGCGGTTGAGGTATGAGAATCAGCGCCCAGAATGACATTCCCCGGGCCGGCCAGCTCCTCGGCCACCAGTTGGTGGCAGACGCCTTCTCCCACATCATATAGCCGACAATCCTGCTTTCGGGCAAAGTGACGGAGAAATATATGGTCGCCCGAGAGTTCCTTTCTGGGGCTGGGAGAGGCATGGTCGATAAACAGGGCTACTCTCTGGGGGTCAAATACTTTTTTAAACTCCTTCTCAAATTGCCTTATGGAAAGAGGTCCGGTGCCATCCTGGAGGAATACTAAGTCTACTTGAGCAACAACGATCCTTCCTGCTACTGCGTCCAGACCTGATTTGAGGGACAGAATTTTCTCCGCCAGCGTCTTCCCCATCTTACAGCGGAATGTTGCCGTGCTTTCTCTCGGGTCTTACCTGTCTTTTGGTGGAGAGCATTTCCAGAGCCTGCATAATGTATGGCCTGGTCATACGGGGCTCAATCACCGCATCGATGTACCCCCGAGAGGCAGCGACATAGGGATTATACAGGATGCGACGATACTCCTCCTTAAGTTCTTTCTCCCTATCTTGGGGGTTATCTGAGCTTCCTATCTCTTTTTTAAATATGATGGGAGTGGCCCCTTCTGCCCCCATCACGGCAATTTCCGCCGTAGGCCAGGCCAGGATGTAGTCAAAACCCAACTGCTTGGAACACATGACGATGTAGGCTCCCCCATAGGTCTTGCGGGTGATGAGTACAATCTTAGGAATAGTAGCCTCAGCATAGGACCAGGGAATCTTGGCCCCATGCCTTATTATTCCTGCCCATTCCTGGTCCTTCCCCGGGAGGTACCCCGGAATATCCAGGATGGAGATAAAGGGAATGTTGAAGGCATCGCAAAATCGGATAAACCGCGCTGCCTTGTCTGAAGCGTTGACATCCAAGCACCCGGCGAGGTACATGGGCTGATTGGCCATAATGCCTACGCTTTTTCCCCCCATACGGGCAAAACAGGTGATGATGTTGGGGGCAAAGTATCGGTGAGACTCTAACATTTTACCGTTGTCCACAATAGAGCGGATGACCCTTTTTACATCATAGACCTCGCTGAACCTGTCGGGCATGATGGTATCTAGCTCGGGGTCAGTCCGCCCGGGGTCATCGTCGGAAGCTACCTGGGGGGGACTTTCCCGGTTATTCTGAGGAACATAGCTCAGGAGGTCTCTCACGGTAGCAATAGCCTCCTCATCGCTGCCACAGGCAAAATGAGCCACTCCGCTCTTAGTATTATGAACCATGGCTCCCCCCAGTTCATCGAAGGCAATATCCTCTGAAGTTACTTCCCTTACCACCTCAGGGCCGGTGACAAACATATAGCTTTCTTTCTTGACCATGATGATGAAATCAGTCATGGCCGCGGAATAAACTGCCCCCCCGGCGGCGGGACCCATGACGGCGGTGATCTGGGGGATGACTCCTGAGGCAGATGAATTGCGGAAGAATATATCCCCGAACCCGGCCAAAGAATCCACTCCCTCCTGTATGCGTGCTCCTCCTGAATCGATCAGGCCAATCACGGGTGCCCCCGTCTTCATGGCCAGATCCATAATCTTGCATATTTTTTTAGCGTGCATCTCTCCCACCGTCCCCCCTCTAGAGGTGAAGTCCTGGGCAAATACGAACGTCAGGCGGCCGTTTACCTTACCAAACCCCGTGATCACACCTTCGCTGGCGATGAAGGTCTTGTCCATTCCAAACGAAGTGCAGCGGTGGCGAACAAACATATCCAGTTCATTGAAGGTTTGAGGATCAACCAGAAGGTCAATTCTCTCCCGGGCACTGAGCTTTCCTCGAGCATGTTGCTCGTCTACCCTTTCTGGACCTCCCTGGGCCTTCTCTCTTTTCTCCCTCTCCCTGAGCTCGAGAATCTTGTCCTCGGTAGTAGACATTTATCTAAAAACCTTACTTAAGAGGATACAATGGAAGCAAGCCCAATACAACTGGTCAACGGGGTGGAGCATTCTCTTCCTCCATTTTGTGAACTCTATCCTCTAGAACCTTTTGCCTTTCCAGTACCAGCTTTATGGCCTCCGCCACAGGATCGGGAAGCTCGCCGTGCTCTAGCTCGAGGGGGGGTTTATGTCTATCCTCTACCGCCCGCCCGGGAACTCCCACTACGGTGGCTCCCGGAGGTACTGAATCTATCACCACCGAGTTGGCTCCCACCATCGCTCCATCTCCCACTACAATAGGTCCCAGGAGTATGGCGGCTGTTCCAATGACTACTTCATTACCTATGGTGGGGTGACGTTTTACCTTTTCTAGGCTGGTTCCCCCCAGAACTACCCCCTGATATAGGAGAACATCATCCCCGATCTCGGCGGTCTCCCCGATCACTACTCCCATACCATGGTCGATGAAGAAACGCCGCCCGATCCTGGCCCCAGGGTGTATCTCTACCCCGGTGAAGAAACGGTTAAGGTGAGATATAAGGCGACCCACAAATTTGAGCTTGTGCCTCCAGAAAAAGCTGGCCATGCGGTGAAACCAGATGGCATGAAGACCAGGATAACAGAAGATTACCTCCCACCTGTTTCTGGCCGCAGGGTCTCGGATAAATACTGTCCTCATATCTTCTCTAAACGTTTTAAACAACTTCTCTCTATCCTCCTGACATAATTGTATTTTAGCATTCCTAAGAAGGTGAGTGTAGCTCCCTGCGAAAATCCTCCCACAAATTCCTCTTCCCCAGAGGGGAGAGGTATTAAAATGACATAAATTCGAAACGGTTTAGGTTGTTTTGGATTTTGGTCATTGGGTATTGTTTATGATTTAGTCTGTCTTATAGCCAGCGTTAGATCACTTCGCGTCTTCTCCAACACTCCCCTTACTATATCGGTAGTTCTTCTTAGTCCTCCAGTTATACCATCGGGGAAGTCCATATCCATGAGCACACCGTAGATATCATCCATTATGGTGAGGATATCCTCCCCCCGTGATAGGTCGCCCTTTCTCATGGCATCCAGGAGATAACGCCTAAGCTCCCCCACTGCCTCTCCCAACCCATTAAGATAGGCGGCAGGTTCTGCTTCTAATTCCTCAGGAGAAGGGAGTTTTTCAGTCAGGATGAGCCTCAAGGTAGCCTCTCCCTCAACATACTCCTTCTGGGCATCATAAACAAATCCGGAGAATCTAAGCTCAGGGTGAGGTGAAAGAATCCCATGGGCTTTATTTAAGGTGGTGCGGGCAGATGCAAGATATGACCTGGCCTCCTCAATTTCCCCCCGGTGGGTACACCTTATGGATTTCTGACTGAGCCTTATCACTTCGCGGCAAAGCTTGATCCCCTCCTCCCGGGCGAGATCCTTCTCCTTAAGTTTGCTCCAAATCCTGTTCTCTACTTCCTGAAGGTCCAACCTTCGTTTCCTCCATCATTTCTACCAGGCGTCGGGTGGCTTCCTCCACATTAGCCTCCCGGAGTATAGCACTTCCCACGGCTACAGCATCAGCGCCACATTCCACCACTTGAGATATATTAGTTGTATCTATCCCCCCAATGGCTACCAAAGGGAGGGAGGTGAGCTTCTTTGCCCGTTGAATAAACAGAGGTTCTACTACCTTCCCTTTCTTGAGCGAAGATGCGAAAATGGAGCCCACCGCAATGTAATCTACCTCCTTTGCTTCCTCCACCTCGGAGATTGAGTGAGTAGAAAGACCCAATATTTTATCCGTTGAGAGTAGGCCGCGACAAGCCGAGGGGGAAATGTCGTCCTGGCCTACATGGAGGCCATCAGCATCAGCTATCTCTGCCACATCCAAGAAGTCATTCACGATAAACAGCGCATCTTGGCATACTTCTCTCAGTCTTTGGGCAGTGTTTAAAACTTCTCTTGGAGAGTGTAACTTATCCCGAAGCTGGACGGCCCTTGCCCCCCCCAGGATGAGCTTTTGAGCTATCTCCACCTCATCCCTCCCTTCAAGCAAACCCACATCCAGGATGGCATATAGCCCATAGAGCTTGTTCTTCTTTTCCTTTCGTTTGAGAGAAGACCACAGCTCTTTCTCCAGTTCATAGGACAGGAAACGCATCTGGGAGAAGGCCTCTCCCGGAAGGGGAAAGGCAGGCGTTCTGGCTACTTCTTCCATTACCCTGAGAGATTGCTCTACACGGCGGAAGTTGGCCCGGACCACAGAGGCGAGATCATCCACTTCGCTACTTTGATGCTCCGCCCCCACATCCTTCTCCACCTCTCTTTGTCTTAAAAGATCGTCTCCTAAAACGGCGCACTTTTGCATCAAGCTGTGTCGGAGGTCTCTTAACTTCAGGAAGAGCTCCCTATCGTTTAATATAAAACGGCTGACATCCTCCACCACCCTTAAGCCCTCGCTGGCCCGGTTAAGGTTGGCATCTACCAGGCGCAGGAGAGGCTTCATATCTCCTTGACATTGGGGTTAAGCTCCTTCACCGGCGGGGGAAGTTCACCTTCTCTAGCTGCCTGGATCATCTGGGAGACCGAGGAGGGCATCTCCACCCCCAATTTCTTCATCTTTTTTTCTGTCCACCGGCCAATATTCCGGGGGTCCTTATAGTAATCGGGGCTTTTCTCACTGGGGGATTCCTCCCAGATGGTGCTCAAGGACTTATGGTAGGCGAACGATGAGACCAGCCGGGTCAGACTCTGGCCCCCACAGTAGGGGCAGCTCACGGATGAAGAAGAGGAAACACTTTTAGCAAACAGGTCTACCTTTCTCAGGCAGGAATTGCATAGGAATTCATATACTGGCATCGGCCTGCATCTCTTTTTGCATATCGCCCACTACTTTCTCCACCCTCTCCCCGTGCTCCAGTCGTTCGATCACTTCCTTATTCTGAGGGGTTATATCCCCGGCTGCCCCCCCCATCTTACGGTTCCACTCCGCCAGGGATTTAGGGTTGTTGGCTAACATTCCCCGCGTCAGCCTATTATCGGAGAGGATGTCGTCATAGACATCCTTGTAGCCTCTTTTGAAGGAGAAAGAGGAAAAAAGACGGGAGAGGTTGGTCCCCCCACAGAGGCTACATTGGGGAGGGGAATCCTGTTCTCCCTTCACATATATATCTATTTGGCGGTGACAATCATGGCACCAGTACTCATACACTGGCATACCTACATTCTAAAACGTAAACACGAACTTTTCAAACTTCCAAGTTGCGGCATTTTTGCCCCCTGGGAGTAGGGGAGAAAGGGTGACCTTCTTGTTCAAAGTCGGGGAGATAGTTTTCTGACGCCCCCATCTTCTGTACCCAACCATTTTCTAATCCCAGGTCAGATAGTAATTGGAGAACCATTTCATACTCAGCCATGGAAATCGTCCTGGAAAGTGGCGGGATTCGTTGTGCCCGATGGAGTGGTAAGTATTGGGCCATTATGCTAACCGTTACCGTGGGAGAAAGCTCCGAAGCTATCCAGGTCAGTGATTCTTCGCTGCCCGCCAGCCCATGGGGCATAATAAGATGGCGCACAATTAATCCTTGTTGCGCCAGGCCAAACTCATCCACCATCAAGTCTCCAACTTGTCTATACATCTCTTTAATGGCTTGTCGGGCTCGTGTTACATAATCTGAAGTGTGTGAGAACTTTTTGGCCCATTTATCAGAGGCGTATCTTAAATCAGGCAAATAAATATCTATTACACCCTCAAGCTCTTTTAGAGAAGCCATAGAATCATAGCCATTAGTGTTGTAGACCAGTGGCACCCGAAGCCCCATGGGCACCGCTTCCAGGACTGCTTGAACCAGTTGAGGAGTAAAGTGAGAGGGCGAAACAAAATTAATATTGTGGCAGCCCAGTTCATCCTGAAGGTAGAGCATATTCTTAGCCAGGGTATGGCAATCTACCTCCTTTGATCTTTGCTTTTTCCAGTTCTGACTTATCTGGTGGTTCTGGCAATAGACACACTTCATGTTACAATTGCCGAAGAATACTGTTCCTGACCCCCTGCTTCCCGAGATAGCGGGTTCCTCTCCTTGATGGGCGCAGACCGCCGAGACTATGGGGAGATGGCCTGAATGGCAAAAACCCAGTTCGTTTTTCAACCGATTGACCCGGCATTCCCGGGGACAAATATCACATGAGGCTAATCGGGCTTCCAGCGCCTGGACACGGCGCTTTAACTCACCGGAGCGGTATAGAGCAATATAGCCTGGTTCCATGGATACCATAGACATTATAGTTAAGGTCGTGGTTAATCGCATTAACTTATCGACTGCTGAATCGTCTCAAGAATATTGCCAATAAAGGGAGGAAACAGAACGCAGGACGGCGTGGAAAGTACACCGCGGTGCCGTGGAGACAGTACCTTGATTATGAATTGCCACCGTAAACCAACGATCGGTCTGCTGCGACAAAGAAACCAGCCCAAGGTGGACAGATGACGATTGATGGGTGAGCCCTTCCATTATCAACTGCTTCGTACGCCCTTGGCGGCAGCTAGGAGAATTAAGATTCATCTAATTATCATCTGCGGTTATTCCCTCATTGTAGCCTATATGCCGCAAATTGCTGTTGTGAGAGATACTATTGCTAGGTCAAGCTATGTTATCATACGGTAGAGGCGTATGGGAAAGGAGTCGATATATAAGATAGCTCGCTTAATTGCCGCCTCTAAAAAGCTGGTAGCGTTCAGTGGGGCAGGGATAAGCACTGAATCAGGGATCCCGGATTTTAGAGGCCCAGGAGGGATCTGGACCAGATATGACCCTGACGATTTCACCTATCAAAAGTTCATTCAGGATGCTGAAGCCAGAAAAAAGCATTGGAATCTGCTTTTGGGAAGCGAATTTATAAAGCCCGATGTGAGCCCCAATCCTGCCCATTATGCCCTGGCAGAGTTAGAAAGGATGGGAAAGCTAGATTGCCTTATCACCCAGAACGTGGATGGGCTCCATGAAATGGCGGGAAGCTCTAAGGACAAGGTCATCCACCTCCATGGCACAATGGAGAGGGCAAAATGTTTGAGCTGTGGGAACTTATATCCTATAGAAGAGCTTAGAGCCTGGCTTAGCCAGGGTGTAGAGGATCCACGTTGCCCCAAGTGTGGAGGCCTTCTTAAACCTGATGCTGTCCTCTTCGGAGAGTCCATGCCAGTATGGGAGACGAGAGAAGCACAGCGCCGCTCCCAGAACTGTGACCTTTTCGTCGTCGTCGGCTCTTCGCTGGTAGTCTATCCTGCCGCCCTCATGCCTCGCTACGCCCTGGAGTCAGGAGCAAAGCTTATAGTCGTAAATCAATTGCCTACCGACCTGGATGAAAAGGCAGATATACTAATCCACGGTAAGGCAGGGGAAGTTTTACCCCAGGTCGTAGAGGTGCTCAAACAGGCGGGAGTATAACATGGAGGAGGCAGTGTCCTTTTTAAGCCAGGGTAAGAAATTAGAGGCTAACTTATACATACCTTATGAAGGAGCACCCACCATTATCATGTCTCATGGGATGGAGAGCAGCAAGGAGGGGAAAAAATGGCCTCTTTTTTGCTCCCGCCTGTGTGAGGCAGGATTTGCCACCTTAAGGTTTAGCTATCGTGACTGCATTAAGAGCGGGTTGAATCTCGCCGAGGCTACGCTTACGGCGAGGGTAGAGGATCTGAAGGCGGCTATGGATTTCCTGGAGGAGAAGGGGGTAAATACAGAAAGGTTGGGGGCCATAGGATCAAGCTTTGGTGGAAGGACTTTACTTGCCGCCCGGGATAGAAGGATAAAAGCCATGGTCCTCTTAGCTACTCCTTCTTATCTCTCCATGCCTTCTTTCATGCCCCCCGAAATAGAACAAAAAGGGGGCTTTGAGCTTGGGTCCGGAGCTAAGCTTGGCCTCAGCTTTTTTGAGGACCTTAAAAAATATAATACTCTCAGAGACCTTGAGAAGATAAACTGCCCCATACTGGTAATCCATGGAAGCGCTGATATCATTGTTCCCTTAAAGGAGGCAGAGGAGATCTATAGAGCGGCGAAAGGACCTAAGCGTATAGAGGTAATCCGTGGTGCAAGCCATACCCTGGATGACAGGCCAGAGTATGGTGAGCAGCTAGTCAACCTGTGCCAGGAGTGGTTTAAGACATATTTAGGAGACCTGTGATTTCCTTCTCTCTTATCCTACCCCTGATGTCACTGCCGGGTGATAGCCCCATCCTGGAGCACTGTTCTTGAACACATCATCGCCAGTGCTTACTTTGGGCCACCTACTTACCGTGGAGGGGTTGGAGGGAGCCGGGTATCGCTGTGGAGAGGGCACCTTTGACAAATAATACTTATCTTAGTATTCTATTCACGAGATCTTATGCTGCTTTAGTGCCCTGGTGGGCCGAGGTAGCTCAGGTGGTAGAGCAGCGGACTGAAAATCCGCGTGTCGGCAGTTCGACTCTGCCCCTCGGCACTCCCAGATGTTAACAACAATCTGTTAACAAAATTTCTTGATTCCCGAAGATAGGGAATATCACCGAGAACAATCCAATTTTATAAGACATATCTTGTTCCATTCGTTAACTTTACTCAGGGTAAATTAACAGCAGAGAATATTAACCATTTCTTAGCCAATCGAACATGCACTGCTGGTGGTAAACACGCTTACTTCAGAGCTATCAGAGCATTCATCAACTGGCTGGTCAGAAATGATTATCTCAAACAAAATCCACTGAAGAAGATTGACCCGCCAAAGTCGAGTAAACCTATACTGCCCAGCTTGACCACCGAGCAAGTGAATTATCTCGTTGACCGGGTTGATACTTTAAGAGATAAGACCATTATCAGTTTACTTGCTGACTCTGGCATGAGATTGAGTGAGATAGCTAATATCAAAGCAAGTGATATTGATTGGCAAAGCTGTACTATAACCATCTGGGGCAAAGCTAAGAAGCAAAGAAAAGCTTCATTCAGCCAAAGAACTGCCAATATGCTTCAGAAATGGATTTCAGAGAACGGCACTGGAGAAAATATCTGGCACACGAAACCATCGGGTATTGTGTCTATGCTTAGAAGATTAGAGAAGCAGACTGGATTGAAATGCAATCCTCATACCTTTAGGAGAACCTTTGCCTCCAATCTTCATAGAGCTGGTTTAGATGTCGAGCATATAATGAGGTTAGGAGGTTGGGAAAGTTTAGATATGGTGCTCAGATATACCAGGTCAGTGAAATTTGAGGATAGCCTGAGGCTTTATCGTGAGTTATCTCACTCTGACTAATCTTTTGAGCTTGTAATCTTGCTCTGATATAATTACCGAGAATATGCCAAGAAAAGCACTAATAGCACTAGGGATAGCGGCGATAGGCATAGCGGGGGGATGGGGTATATACAATGCCTTCGACGAGGATCATCATCGCATTGAATTCGAGGGTGAGTTTAACAAAAATGGTTTTTCCAAGGATTTATATGAAATAGGGCAATTAAACGAAGGCGATAAAGTGAGAATTGTGGTGACTAATATCAAAACTGCGGGCGGCAGACTAGATGTGGGGCCTCTCTTTGGAACAAAAAATTAGAAAGAAAAAGGAATTTAGAGAGCATGGCTATCACCGAAAAACTATTCCTGGCCAGGAAGAAAGTCAAAAGGCTTTGAATGGTATGCAATCTGGAAAAACTGTTTCTTTTTATGAGCGTAGATTTTGCTTTTGCTCTGGCTAGCAAATTATAGCCGTAAAAAATGCTTTGTGCCCAGTAAATTTTGTAGGCACATTTTTTGTTTTTTGCTTTCCTGGGCATAAAAAATGCTTTCAATTTTGCTTTTTTGCTTACAGAAATTTGCTTTTCCTCTGCGTAGCAAATTTCAGGCACAAATTTTGCTTTTGTTATCAAAAAATGCTTTTGCCTTCCCCATTTTTGCTTTTGCTCTGTATATAGGCGTGAATTTTGCTTTCTGCTATTTGAAAATGCTTTTACTAAATAATCACAGGCACAATTTTGCTTTTATAGTCAACTGCATAAGTTCCCATATTTCCTTGCCCAGAATTATCTTTTAAGGGAGAAGAGTTTGTGTGGAGATTTTGGCAAGATACTATAAAAATGCCTTGTCCAATAAATGCTTCACAGTAATAATTGCACTTTACCCTACAGTAGATGGTGTGAGGACTAAGCGGGGCTGTGAGTGGTGGGGTTCCACCACTGAATGCAGGTCCAACGCCACGATAAGGCTCGTCGAACGCAGCAGAGTAGTGACGCTGCAAAAAAGTCAGATATATTTGCCAGCAATGCAGCAAGGGTTTGATGTTCAGCAGGAGTCTAGGCGAGGGTACTGTAATTCTAAGCGTGAAATGACTGCCTAAGGGATGTTTTCTGTAAGTCTTCTAGTAACTTTAACTTCTGGTCCGCAAGAGCCGATTTTTCGTCAAATAGCTTCTTGGCATCGGCGTAGCCCTTACTATACCCTTCCTGGTAGCTTTTGGTGGCTGTAGCTTTCTGAACATTTAGCCCTAGTTTCAAAATGTCGCCAAAACTTTTTTCGTCGCTCTCTTTGATGACTTTCAGCTCGTCATAAAGGTCTTTGTTCACCCTGACGGCTATAACGGGATGACCTTGCTCGTATCTTTGCCGAGATGGTGATACATGTTTTTTTCTTGCCATGTTGTTCCCTGTAAAATTTTACCATAATAGGTTTACCATGCGGGTTTACCCTTGGGGTTTACCATACGCTAAATTTTGCTTTTTTCACGCTCAAAATGCTTTTGGAAAGCACTATCCATACCTAAAATGCCAGTAAAATTCGCTAGAGCAAAAGCAAAAGCAAAAATTAAAAAATGCTTTGCAATACAGACACCAATTTTGCTTTTTTGTAAAATGCTGGCTTTATATCCCCTAAGCAAAATTTCATCTCTGACATTTAACCAACTATTCCCCCCACCGCAAACTCTAGTTTTTTCAAATGGCTTCAAAGGCAATTCGGCTCCAGCAATCTGGACTGCACCCCTCTGTTTGGGCAGATTAGGTTAGGGTTATCTAGCGGGTCAGTTAGTCTAGCCCAGGATGTCCAGTTTCAAGAGTTCACTTCAAATTATTTACTATGCATCTCTCTAGTTATATTCCTTAACTCCTCTAACAACCTCCTGACATGTCCTGAAACCTCACAAGTTGAAGCCACCCTTGGACTACAATTTAGAAGCACAAACATTAGCTTGTTGGAAATCTTGCTGTACCCAAGCTCCTCAGCCTTTTGTAAGAGAGTTGCTGCATGATTGTTGAATTCCCTGCACTTTCTATAATTGCATATGGCATCACCATGAAAATCACACAACTCTTCCGTCTCTCTAGGAATTTCTTCCCACTTTTGCTTGTCGCTCATCATATAGTGCGTTGTGAACCCCACGTCTCTGTTTAGACACATTAGGTCAGAGTTATCTGGCAGGTCAGTCAGTCTGGACCCAAAGTGTCCAGTTTCAAGGGTTCACCCCACTTAAGAGACTGCTCTACGACCTTATATACATTCAGGGTTTCTTCGGCTGTTTTTTCCCAGGAGAACTGCCCTGCTCGTTCAAATCCTTTCGACACTAGCCCTTGTTTCAGGTGCTCATTGGTAAGAACCTCATGGAGAGCGTTACTAATGCTGTCTGTATCGTGGGGATTGACCTTAATAGCGGCGTCCGCCACAATCTCAGGCAGCGATGTCACATTGGAGACTATCGCGGGGCAGCCGCAAGCCATTGCCTCCAGAGGGGGAAAGCCAAAGCCTTCGTAGAAGGAGGGTAGAATAAGACAGGAGGCACCAGAGTAATAAGCAGGCAAGTCATCCTCAGGTACATAATCGGTAAAAATCACATCATCTAAGAGGTGCAATTCTCTGACTACTTGAAGGGTCTGTTCTCTGAAATCTGCCTCTCGCCCACCCGCTCTACCTACCTTGACTAATTTCAGGTCTTTGAATCTACCCCCATTTTTCAACTGACTAAAAGCTTTAAGCAGGCCAGTGAAGTTCTTCCTAGGATGCTCTGAGCCTACAAATAGAAGATAGGGATAATCCAAAATACGGTGCTTAACTGGTTTGAATATCTGGCAGTCCACACCTTCATAGACTACTGAGATATGTTCTTCAGGTATTCCTAAGTAGTGGATGAGGTCGTGTTTTGTGGCCTGTGATACTGCGATTATCCTCGCGGCTTTCTTTATTCCTTTGTAATCGAGGGATAGGTAAAGTCTATCTCTGAGATTTGGGCGATGAATAAAGATGGTCTGTTCCTTGAGGTCGAAATACCTTATAAGGTCATGCACAGTGATAATGTAGGGAGCTTTTAGGAAGAAACCATATCGTCCCAAGTGCTGGCCTGGCAAGTGAACAATGCCATCTAGCTTGCGGAGTACCCTTATAAAGTGCCAGTCCTCTCTGATGGCCCTCGGGGTATCTCGTGAGAGCCAGGAGATATTGAAAAGCTTAGCGACCCTCTGATAGATATCTGTATAAATCTTTGGCACATCCAGCCTTTGACCAAGCCTTTCAGCATAGAGGTCCATAGAGCCGATGCCTTTTGTTACCACTAAGGTTACCATTTTCACTTCCAGAGAAATCCAAGCGCCGTGGCAAAAATGATACCCAGCTTCTTCCCGTTTAATGCCAGTTATCTTGACCAGATAGCTTATTCCAAATGGAGAGTGGGCACACCGCCGCTACCTCACTCAACTTTTCACTGTTTGTGTAATATCCTATCCTGCTGGGGGCAATGGATGCTGGAGATAACGTGGCGGCGCGGGTGTCCCTCCGTGGTGCGGGGTGAGTGGACCTGGCTGTAATCTTGCTGATTTCTGCTCTAAGACGTCCTGAATATTAGATAGAGGTTTTTTCTCTTTGTCTAACATTTGACAGCTGCCACTATTGTATCGGTAGACTCTATAATTTTGAACTCATCGGAGCTTGCAAAGCATTCTTCTATGACGCGGGCAGGTCCAGGCTTATCACAGTCATGGAGAGCGACTATGCCATTGCACGATAGATACTTCTTCCAGAGGATAAGGTCATATTTAACATCCTCATACTCATGAGAACCATCAATCCACAGTAAGCCAATTCTCCTTCGCCAGCTCTCAGAAGCCTTGCTCGAGGTGGTAACTAAAGACACCACTATATCTTGGACATGTGCTTTTTCCAAATTAGTTAGAAATGTTGGATAGGTACTCTCCTCACCTTCATCCGTATGAGCCTTGCTTCCCTGATGCGGGTCGATGGCAAAGACCTCATTCTGTGAGCCAGCCTTCGCCCCCTTAGCTAGCCATATAGTAGATTTACCTTTCCAACTCCCAATCTCCACGATGGCTTGTCCTTGAGGTATGTCTTTGGCTAGCTTGTATAATAGCTTGCCCTCAGCATCCGATAACCAACCTTCAACTCCACTTACCAGCTGTTTTATTTCCGTGGCCTCATCGGCTATGGTGCTATCGCCTGCAACTTGAAGAGGATAGTTAAATTTCATTCAAAATGTCCTAGTTCACAATACAAATCAACGCACCAGCGGCCAACAACGCAGACAACGTTAGCTTCTTCGCTTTCACTGACCTTCCTTATTTCAGCATCGCCAGCCTTCTTGCA
>DFBE01000016.1 GCA_002367275.1 Dehalococcoidia bacterium UBA3088
TATGTCAATTTATACATGTGCGGCATCCATGGTATACTACAAAGTAACATGGATGCTCACGAGTACATAAAGCAGTACTTCAAGGAAAAGCGGGGCGTAGAGCTAATTGAACGGGGTGGGGATGAGCATGGCTTTACATTCCGAGATGCCGGGTTAAATATCTTCGTGGAGGTGAGAACTGCACCACTGGAGGGATTGTCTAAGAGCTTATTCAATCTATTCACGGATGCAGAGTACGAGAGGATAGAGAGCTGTCTTAAGCAAAAAAGAGAGTATGAAATTCACCTCCTCCTTACCCAGGAAGCAGGGATAGTTGAGCATTACTTGATACCAGCAAATGCCTTTATGGAGAGGGCACGACCTTACCAATCTACAGTGTGGGAACTGCCCTTCCCGGGGGAGGTAAAGGAGCACAGAGTCGAAAACACCTGTATATAGTATAGCATCTTAAATAGTTGCACATAATCCAGGCAACAAGGACAAGAACTAAACCCTAAATCCGAAGCTCTAAACCCTAAGCAATATCTAAATTCGAATGACCAAACCTCATAACCACGAGACTGTATGCCTTTGCTCAATTGCAGTCATGGAGGATATAGTTATTGTTGGTTTTGGGATTGTGATTTGGGTCATTTGAAATTGTTTAGAGTTTAGAAATTAGTATTTAGAATTTGCCTGTGCCCGTATCCTTTCCTCCAAAGCACTCATTTCATCGCCATGATCGTACCCCAGAAGATGAAGAACACCATGGACGATAAGCCAAGAAAGCTCTCTTTGGAATGAGTGCCCATACTCTCGGGCCTGCTTTTTGGCCTGAGGATAGGATATTATCACTTCTCCCAGATAAAGCACCCCATCAGGGGGGGAGATAAAGTTTTCACCTTCGCGGAATGGAAAGGAGAGAACGTCGGTAGTACCCGGCACACTGCGATATTTCAGATTGAGTTCCCTCATGAGCTCATCTCTACCTATGGTCAGGCTCATCTCCGCTCCCTCTACCTCTAGTTCGCAAAACACCTTTTCCGCCACCCTCCTCACAAACTGGGGGTCTACATCCAGATCGAATCCTTCACCAACATAAACCAAAATGTTATTCAAGCCCGCAGGACAAAGCCTCCCTGATGTTGCTTAGTGCCAGGATGGTCATTCCAAGAGGAGAAGAAAAGTTATTGCCCGAGGATTTAGGAATGAGGCAATGGGTAAAACCTAAGCGTTGAGCTTCAGAGACCCTGCGAGAGATCTGCGAAACTGGCCGGAGCTCTCCGGAAAGTCCTATCTCCCCCACCACCACCATTCCTGGCTTCGCCCTTCTGCCCTTGTGGCTTGAGGCGATGGCCAGGGCCACTCCCAGGTCTGAGGCAGGTTCCCCCACCCTTATCCCCCCCACCGCATTAGCGATAACATCCTGGTTATACAAGTGGAGCCCCTGCTTGGATAGAACAGCGATGATAAGGAGAAGACGGTTCAAGTCTATTCCCGACACTATGCGGCGAGGGAGGCTGAATGAAGTGGGAGAGGTGAGCGCCTGAACCTCCACCAGAAGAGGCCTACTCCCCTCCAGGATGACTGCGGTAGTCGAGCCTATACCCTCCCCCTGAGACAGAAATAACCGAGAGGGATTATCCACTTCGACAAGGCCTTTCTCCCCCATCTCAAACACCCCTATCTCATTGGTGGAGCCAAACCTATTCTTCATTCCCCGTAAGATTCGATAGTTGGATAAATGTTCGCCCTCAAGCTGAAGGACTACATCGACGATATGCTCCAATATCTTAGGGCCAGCGATGTTTCCTTCCTTGGTCACATGACCGGAGATGAATAGAGATATGCCCTGATCCTTGGCCCAGTGCATAAGCTTAAGGGTACACTCCCTTATCTGGGCCACACTTCCCGGACTCCCTTCTATCTCCGAAGTATGAACCGTCTGTATGGAGTCCACCACCCCCAGGAGGGGAGAAATTCTTTCCATCTCGCAAATTATGGCCTCCAGGCCGCTCTCCGAGAGAAGGTAAAGATTCTCCCCCGAAATGTCCATCCTCTGTGCCCTGAGCTTTACCTGGTGGACCGATTCCTCTCCTGAAGCATAGACCACCTTCCCCCTCTTAGCTACGGAAGATGAAAGTTGAAGCAGAAGAGTAGACTTACCTATACCAGGGTCACCGCTCAGGAGGATAACTGACCCAGGAACTATTCCTCCTCCCAAAACCCGGTCTAGCTCAGAAAGAGAAGAAGTATAACGAGTATAGTCCTTCAGAGATACCTGGGATAGTTCTTCGCTTCTGCTTTCCCGGAGGATCTTATCCTTGGATAGGAAGGTATTCCATCCTCCACAACCGGGACACCTCCCCATCCACTTGGGGCTTTCCTTCCCACACGATGAGCAGACAAACACACTACGCTGAGTTGACCATGGCCGGGGAAAGGATCACGATATCATCCCCTGAGCGATCAACCACCAGTTTATCCCCCATCCGATGCTTACCCTCGAGCACTTCCTCGGAAAGTTTATCCTCCACCATGTCCTGAATCACTCGGCGTAGGGGACGAGCACCAAACTCTTCACTATACCCCTTCTCTATCAGGAGGTCCTTGGCCTCACTTGTGACCTCCAGGACCAAACCCTTATCCTGAAGCTCCTTTTCTACCTCCTTAAGCATCAGGTCTGTGATTTGGCGAATGTGATCTAGCGTCAAGGAATGGAATACCACCGTTCCATCGATACGATTCAAAAACTCGGGCCGGAATACTTTTTTAACCTCCCCCAACACCTTCTCCTTCATCCTGCCATAGGAATCCTGCCTCCTCTTCTCCTCATCACCGTAGGTATAAAATCCCAGCTGCTTTTCCTTCCTTATGAGCTCCGCCCCAATGTTGCTGGTCATAACGATGATGCTGTTTCTGAAGCTTACCTTCCTCCCTTGAGCATCCGTCAGGTGGCCATCGTCGAATATCTGAAGCAGAATGTTGAACACATCCGGATGGGCTTTCTCGATTTCATCCAGAAGGATACAACAATAGGATTTCCTGCGAACTCCCTCCGTCAGTTGCCCCCCCTCATCATAGCCCACATATCCGGGGGGAGCACCCACCAGTCGGGCTACAGAATGTCTCTCCATAAACTCTGACATATCCAGGCGAATGAGAGTATCTTCAGAGCCAAACATGAACTCCGAAAGCGCACGCACCAGTTCAGTCTTCCCTACTCCCGTGGGACCTAAAAAGATGAAGCTACCTATGGGACGCCTACTATCCTTAAGCCCTGACCGAGCTCGCCTTATAGCTTTAGACACTATGGTGACGGCCTCATCCTGCCCCACAATTCTCTTATGCAACATCTCTTCCATGCGGAGCAATCTTTCTGACTCATCTATGGTAAGCCGGGATACGGGTATTCCCGTCCACATGCTCACCACTTCAGCAATGTCCTCCTCAGAAATGGTTAAGGATCCCTGTTCCTCACGACCTTGAAGTGATTTTAACTTATCCGTAAGCTCAACCTCGCGATCGCGGAGCTCCGCAGCGTACTCATAATCCTGGGAGGAGATGGATACTTCCTTATCCCGGCGTACGCTATCCAGAGCCTTGTGCGCCTCCTTCAAAGTTATGGGAACCTCTCGCCGGGAGATCTTAACCCGGGCACAGGCTTCATCGACGAGGTCGATGGCCTTATCCGGTAGAGCCCTATCACTGATATATCTCACTCCCAGGTTCACCGCTGCCCTGATGGCCTCATCCCCTATACTAAGCTTATGATACTCCTCATAACAGGATTTTACTCCTCGTAATATCTCTAGCGTCTCCTCTGAGGTTGGTTCTTCAACCTGGATGGGCTGAAAGCGCCTTTCCAGGGCGGGGTCTTTCTCCACATGCTTTCGATACTCGTCGGGAGTGGTAGCTCCGATACACTGTATCTCTCCCCGGGATAGAGGGGGCTTTAAAATGTTAGAGGCATCCACGGCGCCTTCAGCCGCTCCTGCCCCCACAATAGTGTGCATCTCATCGATGAACAGAATTACATTTCCGGCCGCTTTCACTTCCTCAATAACTCTCTTAAGCCTTTCCTCAAACTCGCCCCGGTATTTTGTGCCCGCTACCAGCGACCCGATGTCTAAGATCAGCAATCGCTTCCCCGAAAGAGTTTCGGGCACATCTCCGGAAGCGATACGGCGGGCCAACCCTTCCACGATGGCGGTCTTCCCCACCCCGGCTTTGCCGATGAGAACTGGATTGCTCTTAGTGCGGCGAGAAAGTATCTGGATCACCCGCTGAATTTCCCTCTCCCGACCGATCACCGGGTCCGACTTACCCTGTGAGGCAAGTAAGGTTATATCCTTCCCCAACTGATCCAGGGTAGGAGTATGACCGGCAGAAACCCTGCCCTGAGGATGGACCTGGCCTTGCAGGTGAACCACCTCAGCACGAGCCTTGTCCAAGTTTACTCCCAAGCTCTCCAGGATGCCGGCGGCCACGCCCTCTCCTTCACGAAGAAGGCCCAGAAGGAGATGTTCTGTACCAATATAGCTCTGGTTTAAGCGCCGCGCTTCATCTACCGCAAACTCAATAGCCCTCTTAGCCCGAGGAGTAAGTCCTACCTCCCCTTCCTCTCTTTTCTGATCGCCCTTCCCGGTAATGAACTCTACTGCCGAACGGACACGATTTTGATCCACCCCCAAGCTAGCCAGTACCCTTACTCCACTGCTTTCCCTCTCACGCACCATTCCCAGCAGAAGATGCTCTGTACCAATCCACTTAGACCCTAACCTTTGTGCCTCCTCCTGGGCAAAAGTTAAGGCTCTGCGGGCACGCTCGGAAAACTTCTCAAACCGACTGGCCATACTCCACTCAAGGCTGATTATATAACTCCGAAGCCCGCGAAGTCAAAAATTCGGGGAGGGGGATCTTTTCCCAAAAGTGGGGCTCTCTCACCTCGGAGGCTAAGATGCAGGTCCCAAACTTAGTATCTCCGAGAGCAAGCCCGGGCTTGACTATTCCCTCCACCACCACCTTCTTACCTAAACCAGGCACATCCCCCTGACCTAAGGCCGGTATCACCAGTTCATCGTGAGAGATGAGCACCACTACTTCATTGCCGTAGGCAATCCTCTGCTCTATCCTCCCCATTAGCTTGACCTTGGTATCCTGGTATTCTTGGGGATTATTCAAAATATCCTCCATAGATTCCATATCATTCGTAAAATACAGCGCCCCAAAGGCAGCCACCAGAATAAGGAGCAAAATAAGAAACGCCTTCATCTATTCCTCCTTTCTCAGCTAACTCCTTCAAAGCATGGAACTTCTTCCAGGTAGGGGCTGGTATAGATATCATCAGGAGTGGTCCATAGCCAGTCACTATTGCTGTCAAGGTTGATATACCAGGTTGGTTCATGGCAGTAGGCAAGCAGTATTAGCTTTCCACAGTTGAGCTCACTATCATCACGATTTTTGCCAATGGGGGGCCAGAGCTGGTAGGGCTTCCCCACCTGATCTTGGGCATACCTTATAGCATCGGAGATTATCTTCTCCCTCTTTCCGTCCTTGTTCCACCACTTATCCTCCCCGGTAGCCAATCTTTTGGCCGCCGCGCTCTGGGAGTCAGTGTAGAAACCCCGGAGCGTGCGCTTGACCACTCCTTGACTGGTCCAGCAATCTATTACCACCCCATCTCCTACATATAGACCAACATGATTCCAATACCCCCAGGGACCCCACTTATCCCCATTTTCCTGAAACAGGATATCCCCCGGCTCAAGGTTGGGAGGAGGAGCAAGGTCGCTTTCAGGGTGTAGATAGATCCATCCCACGACCCATCCCACCCACAGAATGAGAAGGGAGGAGATCACCATACCTCCCAGTTTAAGAATTCTGGCTACAGGCATTATATGATAATATTACTGAATAAAGAGGGCATTAAGCAAAATGTTTGATTTTAAGAAAAAGGGCTGGTTTTCAGGCATAGCCCAGGTGCTCAAAAAACCAGCCATAGATGAAAGTATGTGGGAGGAGCTCCTGGATTGTCTTATCCTGGCCGATGTGGGGCTTAGCACCTCGGAGAAATTGATACAAGAGATAAAATCTGAACGGCCAACCTCGAGTGAAGAAGTACGCTCAGCCTTAAGGAAGAAGATGGTCGACCTACTGAGCGTAGATAGGGCAAGGAAGGAAGGTTTCCCTCAGGTGGCAGTGATGGTAGGAGTCAATGGTTCAGGGAAGACTACCACCTGCGCTAAGCTAGCTTACAAATTCAAACAGGAGGGGAAAAAAGTTATCCTGACCTGCGCTGATACCTTCAGGGCGGGGGCAGGTGAGCAGTTGAAATCATGGGGGGATAAACTTGACATCAGAACTATCTCCCAAAGGCCAGGGGGAGACCCCGGGGCAGTGGTATTTGATGCTCTAAAGTCAGCTCAAGAGAAGAGCTACGATGTGACCATCATCGACACTGCCGGCAGGCTGCATACCAAGTTCAACCTGATGGAAGAGCTTAAGAAAATAAACCGGGTGACAGAAAAGGAAGCCCCTCAGGCTCAGAAGGAGATTCTTTTGATCCTGGATGCCACCACGGGACAGAATGGCCTTTCCCAGGCCAGGCATTTCACGCAGGCGCTGGGGGTCTCAGGTATCATCCTCACCAAGCTGGACAGCAGTGCCAAGGGGGGGATTGTGCTCTCCATCGTAAGCGAACTTAAGACTCCTCTGCTCTATGTGGGGGTGGGAGAAAGGACGGAGGATCTTCTCCCCTTTGACCCTCAGTCATTTGCCTCGGCCATTCTATGATCATAAGTATAGACCCCACTATCACAGATCTGGGCCCGTTTCAAATCTCCTGGCATGCATTGCTCATGTGCCTGGGGGTGATGGCAGGGATCGGTTTATGTTTTTACCTCATAAGAGGGACATCCATCACCAAGGATGCGGTGTACACTACTATAATCTGGGGAGTCATCCTGGGGGTGGTGGGAGCAAGGATAGTTTGTGTGGCGGATAACCTCGGCTTTTATCTCGACCACCCCCAGAAGATAGTTCACATCTGGGAGGGAGGTCTTGCCTGGTATGGAGGTCTGGGTGGAGCAACATTGGGGCTTTTTATCTCCTCACGAAGGGAGGGTTTTTCATTTGGGGAATTCTCGGATATCGCCGCCCCCTGCCTCATGCTGGGGCTGGCTATAGGAAGAGTAGGATGCACCATAAATGGCGATGCGTTTGGCAAGCCTACCGACCTTCCCTGGGGAATTACTTATACCCACCCTGATTCTTTTGCTCCCTGGGGAGTCGAAACCCATCCCTCCCCGATATATGAGATCCTGCTTTGCCTTGTCATCCTTATTCTCCTTCTAAGGCTCCGGAGGAGGATTTGCCCTTCAGGATCTTTATTCCTCACAATGCTTGCCCTCTACTCAGCAGGGAGGTTTGGCACAAGCTTCACTCGAGGAGATGAGGCAGAAATTCTAGGTCCTCTTCACCAAGCACATGTATTATCCATCATCGTTTTTATTCTAGCCATTTCCATACTTACCCTGAAGAGATGGATGCGAAATCCCAATATCTAAACTCTAAATCCTAAACAAACCCATGGGCGGCCCAGCAATGAAGCATGAAAATAAGTTGTCATTGTGAGGGGCAAGGCCCCGAAGCAATCTCGGAGCAGTGAGAGTGAGATTGCCACGCGGAGTTTATCCTGAGCTGACAGAAGGCGAAGGGCTTACAATGACACTATAGGGGAATCTATTTTCGGAACAAATTCAAATAACCAAAATCAAAAAACTCAAAACAAGGAGAGGGAAGAAGGGGAATTATAAAAACTCGGCGGCTATAAGGTTTTGGTCATTCGGATTTAGATATTGTTTAGGATTTAGTGTTTCGGATTTAGGATTTAATCCTTTAATAGTAGGGCGCCATGGAGGAGAGATGCTTTATTCTTTTTAGCATGTTGGGGTGAGTAGTGAAAAGTTCCATGAGCTTATCTGTCCTTCCAAGCTTAACCTCCTTATGCCTGAGCTCCATGAGCTCATCCATATCTATGGTTCCACTCATATCCCGGTCCACTTGAGATAGCTCCCTGACCTCCCTCCAGGAACGGGAGGGGTCGTTCAGAAAGAAAGCCTTCACCCCTTCCACTCGCTTTAGCTCCTCTTTATTCTTGAACCGGGCATTTCCGTAGACCAGCTTATACAGGGCAGTAGCCAGATGATG
>DFBE01000070.1 GCA_002367275.1 Dehalococcoidia bacterium UBA3088
GCCCACTTTCTTACCTCTTTTTCCCATACCCTCCAGGATACCCATAACGGTGGTCGTTTTTCCCTCACCCAGCGGAGTGGGGGTTATGGCAGTTACCTCAATGTATTTGCCATCCGGCTTATCCTTGAGCCGTTCAATGATCTTCAGGAAATCAAGCCTGCACAACCTCCCCTGAGGAATGATCTCATCCTTCTCCAGATTTAACCTCTCTCGCCACTCATCAGGAGTGGGCATGTTTTGCTCAGATGCTTCAGCAATCTGCCAGTCCTTCATTTTGGTTGCGTCGTAGGCCATACTAACCTCCTTTTTTTTAATTTTTACCGATATTTAATGGGTGCGCCCACCCTGTCGTTCCAACCCATCAAGTCGTGCTGCGATGCTCTTCACCTCGCTCATAACCTTCTGACTTGAGTCGACCAGGGGTGAACCGGCGAGGTCAGCCTCTATTATAGCCTGGTCGTAAGGAATAAAGCCCAGGAATTCAAAGTCTGACATACTGGAAACTAAAGACTCTCTATCTTTCTCAGATCTAACCTTATTACCCACCACCCCAATACTCTCTAAGCCTATGTCCCTGGCTAGCTCCCTTATTCTGCACGCTGTTTCTACACTTCTTTTACTGGGCTCTACCACTATGATCATCTTATCCACTGCCTTGGCCGTCCCCCGTCCCAAATGCTCCACACCCGCCTCCATATCCATAATGATTATTTCATCCCTCTCCAAAAGTAGATGGGCTACCAGGGCATCCAGCAGAGCATTTTCCGGACAATAACAGCCACTGCCCCCCTTTTTTAGCCGCCCCATCACCATCAACCTTATCCCATCATGCTCAGCACCATACTTCTCCGGTATATCGCTAACCCTGGGATTTAGCTTGAAGTAGGGTGCTACTTCCCCTGGGCGTGCCCCCGTTCTTTCCTCAATAAGATCCCCCATTTCAGATATAGGGATTATGTCTTCAGGATGATGAAAACCCAGAGCCGCCCCCAGGTTGGCATTGGGGTCGGCATCTATAGCCAGGACAGAAGAACCAGACTCAACAAATACAGTAGAAAGGTATGAAGCCAGCATGGTCTTGCCTGCTCCACCCTTTCCGCTGATGGCAATCTTCATCTTGCTTCGGCTGCTTTTACTGTGTTGACCAGCAACATGGTAACCGTCATAGGGCCCACTCCGCCAGGGACAGGCGTAATCGCCTCTGCTCTTTCCTTGATAGTATCAAAGTCCAGGTCACCTACCAACCGCCTGCCTCCCTTGGCGCTTGAGTCATCTATGTAATTGGCACCAAAATCTATGGCTATTACTCCCTCCTTCACCATATCGGCAGTAAGAAACTTCGGCTTATCTACCGCAACTACTACCATATCTGCCCGATGAGTGTAAGAGGATAGATTAGGAGTCTTGGGATGGCACAGGGTTACGTTGGCTCCTACTTTTTCTTGAGCTAAGATAGATGCTAAAGGCTTCCCCACCAGATTATCCACATTTACAATTACGACTTCCTTATGTTTAAGGTCACTATATCCACTTCGAACTAACATCTCCCAAATACCGGTGGGGGTGGCAGGAAGAAATGCCTCTTGCCCCATCCAGGCCTTACCCACATTGGTAGGATGGAATCCATCCACATCTTTACCGGGAAGAACGGCGTTTAAAGCTTTATTTTCATCTAAATGCTTAGGAAGGGGAAGTTGAATAAAAATGCCATGGACTGCGGCATCCTTATTGAGCTCGTCAATTTTCCCAAGCAAATCCTCCTCTTTTACATCCTGGGGTAACCTTACCATCTGTGGATTGATGCCTGCATCTTTACTTGCTTTTTCCTTAAGTCCAATATAGCTGGCTGAGCCAGGATCCTCTCCCACCAGGATGCCACAAAGCCCAGGAACTACCCCCTTTTCCTTAAGCTTTGCTATTCTTTCTTTAAGTTCTTCTCTTATCTCTTGAGAGATCTTTCTTCCATCAAGTATCTTAGCTGACATATTATGCCTCCGAAGGGTTAATTTTTAGCTTAGCTATCCGCCAATCAGCTTCTCGGCAGCTTTGACCGTATTAGCCATCAACATTGCTGTGGTTACCGGACCAGTACCTCCTGGTACAGGAGTTATCGCTGCGGCCTTCTCCTTTACTGCCTCAAAATCCACATCTCCCACCAGTTTAAATTTCCCTGTGGTAGGATCCTCTATCTGGTTTACCCCTACATCGATCACGGTTGCACCTTCCCTTACCATATCCTGGGTGATCGCCTTAACCTTCCCCATGGCAGCAACCAGGATATCAGCTTGCTTCGTCATTGAGGCCAGGTCCTTGGTGCCAGTATGGCAGACGCTCACCGTAGCGTTAGCTCCCTTTTGCTTTTGAACCAGGATGCCCATCAACGGCTTCCCCACGATATTACTCCGACCACAGATAACTACATACTTCCCCTCGGGACCATGCCCACTACGGACAAGCAGTTCCTGAACACCATAAGGAGTTGAGGGAAAGAAAGTTTCTTCGCCCAGCAGCAATTTTCCCGTGTTTATGGGGTTAGTCCCGTCAATATCTTTATCAGGGGAGACAGCACTCTGTGCTCTCAGGGAATCAAGATGCTTGGGCAAGGGCAACTGAAGGATGATGCCGTGGAATTTAGCGTCCTTATTAAGCTCATCGATTTTCGCTTCAAGCTCCTCCTGGGTAATGTTTTCGGCAAGCTTGATCGTCTCTGTGAATATACCCACTGCCTCGCACCCTCGGCCGATGCCACGGAGATAAGACAAGGAGGCAGGATCCTCCCCAACCAGAACTGCTGCTAGCCCGGGGGTTATTCCTTTCTCCTTCAACTTACTTACCCTTCGCTTTAGCTCCTCCTGGATTTCACCGGCAATTTTTCTTCCATCGATTATCTCAGCTGGCATACTACCTCCCTATTTAAATCTCATAACCATCAGAAGAACCGAAAACTCCGAAATTGCACTCAACACCTGCCATGAAGGATGCATCAAAAGCACCGCTGAATATGATAACCATATAAAAATAAGGTTGTCAAGCTTAGCCCATCTTTGCCATTGCCACGAACAAAACCCCCG
>DFBE01000053.1:0-10675 GCA_002367275.1 Dehalococcoidia bacterium UBA3088
TGTAACTGAAGAGCAATATAAGGATTATGCTACCTCGGAGAAAGGGCCTCTACTTGATAGCCTTGAATCAGTCAAGAAGAAATACGAGCTAGTCAAGATAGGCAGATCTTTGTCGGGTGAGATCCCTTACAAGTACGTTGGAATCATTCATTTAACCAGCCACGATGAGTTCAACCAAAAAGATGCCCCATCACAGAAATTCCAGGACTTTCTGGCGAAATGGATGCCAATGGTGACAGATGCTCATATCCTGTACGGGGAAGAGATCTACTAGGCTAGCTACTATTGAGCTCCTCCCGTACCAGGCCTTTTTGCCCTTGCACGATCGGACAAAGTGAGAGAGGGGAAAGCCTAACAACTCGTTGCAGCTGAACTCGGGCGATAGAAGTAAAGCCGGGGGGGTCTACACTTCGGTTGAGGGTATAGTGGAGACAGGGAAGAAAAAGGAGAGTTTTAAGGGGTCGTTTCGATGTATAATATGTATACCATTTTAGACCAGTGATGATTCGTAAAGGTTAGAGAGGTGAGAAGATGGTAGAGTTGAATCTTAAAAATATCCCGGTGTTCTCCGACCTGAAAGAGAAGGAGTTGGATGAGCTATCCCGGAGGGTAAAGGAGCATAACTTTGATGTGGGGGACACCATCATCAGAGAAGGGAAGATAGAGGAAGAAGAAGATCGACGTATGTACATTATCAAGGAAGGGGAGGTAGAGGTCTTGAAAGAGGACTGGGCTATGAACCAGATCCGAATGAATACCCTTGGAAGAGGAACATTTTTCGGCGAGATGAGTCTCATAGATAATGAGGATCGTTCGGCTACGGTAAGGGCTCTTTCCGATACTGTTTTATATTCCCTAAGCTGTAAAGACTTGAGATCCGTCCTCTCTGAGGATGGGTATACCAAAGTGATCCTGAACGTCGGAGGAGAGATAGGCAAGCGGATGAGGGAAGGATTTACAAGGCTGGCAGACATTCTCAAAGGGGTTAAGCTTGATTAAATTAGTCTTAGTACTACATGCCTCATGGAGGTAAGATGAAAAGAAGATTTGCTGAATCATATCGTATTTTTGTCGGTGTAAGGCAGGATGATTTAGACAGACTATTCTCCAGGATAAAGGAAAAGACCTTCAAAAAAGGGGAGGTCATAGCCAGGGAGGGAGAAGCATATCCCGAAAACCCCTCTGTCTACATCATTCAGAAGGGGGAGGTAAACCTCATCAAGAAGGACTCAGAGGGAAAGTCCCGAAAGATAGGAGTTATGGAAGAAGGAAACACTTTTGGGATGGAAAACTTGATGGGTAAGCTTAGTGGGCTTACTACTTATCCTTTAACCTACGAGACCTCCCAAAATACAGAGGTCCACATTTTGACCGACGAGGGCTTAAAACAAACACTATCCAAAGATGGATATGCCACTGTGGCCCTGAATATGACGAGATATCTATCCCGATGGATGAGGGCATGTTTAGAAGAGTGCGCTACGGTGGAGGTAATAAGAGGATACTTAAGGGTATAGTCCTTACCCCGTTGGTCGGCAGGGCAGCTCACAAGTACCTCTTCTTGCATTATTAAAAGGTCTTAAATGCTCTGGTGAGAAGGAGCATATAAGGAATCTTGGATTTATTGGATTCAAGTGAAGGCTAAAGGTATTTGATATACTTAATTTTGTGGCGGATGTCCTACCGTTTCGTGGTCTTCGTTATAACCTAAAGCAGATCGATGACCTCTCCAAGGTGATCACTCCTCCCTATGATGTGATCTCCCCTGAGGAGCAGGAATGCTACTATGAACGAGACCTCTTAAATATAATCCGTCTGGAGTATGGGAAGGAGTATCCGGGAGACTCCCCTCACGACAATAAATATATCCGGTCAGCCATTACCTTCAAGAAATGGATTGAACAACATATCCTGGTCCAGGAGGAACAGCCCGCATTCTATCTACTAGACTGTTGCTATCCCCATCAAGGGGATTTAAAGAGCTACCGCGTGCTCATTGCTCGTGTGCGGCTGGAGGACTGGAGCACAGGGCAAATCCGCCCTCACGAAGTGACCAGGGAAGGGCCGCAAATTGACCGCCTTAGACTCACCCAGATGTGCCGGGTCAACCTGAGTCCAGTGATGGGAATATTCCGCGAGGAAGGAAACTTATTTTCAAATCTATCCACCTCTACTTCCCCCTTAAGAGCAGTGGATAACTATGGAGTGACCTACACTATGTGGGTATTGGTGAATGCATCGGTCATCAGTATCGTTTCCTCATATTTCAAGGACAAGATTATCTACATCGCTGATGGCCATCATCGCTATGAGACTGCTCTAGCCTACCAGAAACTGAATAAAACCGCCCATTCTTTCTGCACCGGGAAGGAAGGATTCAACTTTGTGATGATGGCCCTGGCAGGTTCCCAGGATATCCTTACCTTGCCCTGTCATCGCCTGGTGCGAGGTTTAAAGGAGGAAATGCTGGCTCAGCTAGACAAAAGATTATCCGCCTATTTTGAGATAGAAGAGCTGCCTTTACCTTGTAAGAATTGGCAGAATAACCTGAAGGCTCAAGAAGGAGTGACCTTTAGCCTTTATGGGCTGCATAAGGGGTATCTACACCTGATCCGAAAGAGGAAGGATGCCAAATGGGTGATGCCACCGGACATACCACGAGCATGGGGAGACTTAGATGTAGATATACTTCATGGTTTGATACTGAGAGAGATGCTGGGTGTTGATAGCTTAGAAGGGGAGTGCCTGGAGTATACCCACGATGGAGAAAAGGCCATATCTCAGGTAGATTCCGGGGAGTATCAGCTAGCCTTCCTGCTCAACCCTACGCCGGTAGAAAGCATTTTGACCACTGCAGACAAGGGAATAAGAATGCCCCCCAAGTCTACTTATTTCTATCCCAAAATGCCCGCGGGATTGGTAATAAACCCTCTTTGGGACGACAAGCTAGCATGACCTCCATTATTCTCGCCGGCGGCGGGAGCTCAAGATTCGGTCAGGCTAAATCTCTGGAAACCATGAGAGGCAAGAGCCTCATCGGGTGGGTGGTTGATGGTCTTGCTCCCCTGAGTCAGGAAATATTCATAGTGGTGACGCAGAGAAAAGATTTATTTTATTCCTCTCCAATGGTGAAAGTTATAGAAGACATATACCCCGGAAAAGGCCCTCTGGGAGGAATCTACTCTGGACTCACAGCCTCATCTTCCCCACGGGCTATTGTGGTGGGGTGTGATATGCCATTTTTGAATTCTTCCCTGCTCAGCTATATGGCCAGGCTTTCTCCGGGCTTTGATATCGTTGTTCCCCGAATAGGTGAGATACTAGAGCCGCTTTGTGCGGTGTATTCCCGGGATTGCCTTACTCCCATACGCAGCCTTCTTGAGCGTGGCGAGTTAGCGGTCAGACGGCTTTTCGGCATGGTTAACGTAAGATATGTTGAGGAAAGGGAGCTAAAAAGATTTGACCCTGAATGCTTAAGTTTCTTTAACGTAAATACTCGGGCCAAGCTAAAGGAAGCCCGAAGCAGGCTACAGGCCTACCCTTTCAAGGCCCCTCTTTGGTAGAGCCCTCTTTTGCCTTCTTCTCTACATGATAGAACTCCTCCTCCTTGTGACGGGAGGGAGGAGTATGGTGATGTAGTGCTTCAGTCATTTTTGGGGAGTCAAATGGCTACCCCGGGTGTCAACTTAGTACCCCTGCCCTTAAGTCAAGCCCGCATGGAGTAAATTGGGATTCTTACTTACAATTAAGGACACCCTGGATCCAGTCGCTAAATTGGGCACTAGAAAAAAACAGCGGATTATGGCTGAGGTGGGCCTTATTTTATTCCACCCCCTAAAATTGGCGCACGTCCGATTGGCAAAAAGCCTTTGAAGAAGAGTTTGGAGGTTCAAATCCCCAGGATCTGGCCAAAGCTTCCAGTAGAGATGCTACCAGCCATCGGGTGACTACTTAGCGTTATTGCTTGGCCCACGCTAGAAAGTGGCACGGGATTCTCCTGCCGGGTATTTGCTATACTATCTCGAGAGGCCTTTTCTCAAATCCAGGGAGGAGGAAAAGAGCACAATGAAGTCGTATATCGCGGGCCCCTTATTTACTGAGGGCGAAAGATGGTTTTTAGAGAGAATAGATGAAATCTGTGCCCGAAGGAATATCAAGACATTTTTACCTCATCGGGACGTAAACCAGAATAAGAGCTGCCAAGAGGTCTTTGAGGACAATCTAACCGGGCTTAGAAGTGCTGGTATGGTGATTGCTGTCCTCGATGGCCCCGATATTGACAGCGGCACTGCCTTTGAAATAGGTGTGGCGAGCACTCTTGGTAAGTACATCATTGGCATCAGAACAGACTTTCGGGCCATGGCATATACTAATAGGGCAACCCCTTTGGAATCGGAGGTGAACCTTATGGTCAGATATTCTATCAATAGGCTGTGTAGAAATCTGAACGAACTGGAGGAAGAGCTATAAAAGTTCAGTACCTGTGTTTTATTATCCTATTCCTAAAATAGATCCCCTCTGTGTGATTGTTACGAAAATAGAATTTGACACCCTCACCCTAACCCTCTCCCGTCAAAGGAGAGGGAACAGTCCTCTCCCCCCTCGTGGGGGAGAGCTAGAGAGAGGAGGAATAAAGACCCTTTGATGACAGGCCCGCTTATTTTCATCCTTTGTGGTGCCAATGGCAATCGACATGGTAGATTACGGGGGAAGCGTGGCAATCTCATTCTCATTACTCTGAGATTGCTTCGGGGCTTTGTCCCTCGCAATGACGACCTATTTTCACATTCGCTGGTGGGCAGCCGCCCATGAGTGTTTGTTTGGAAAGGAGGAAATAAGAAATGGAAATTCGTATTACTACTCTAAATGAGAACACTGCAGGTAGGATGGGCTTCCTCGCTGAATGGGGGTTGAGCATCCTGGTAGAAGCAGATGGTCTTAAGATATTATTGGATACTGGATACAATATCTCAGTAGTTCATAATGCCTCCTTGCTGGGGATAGATCTTTCCACTATAGATAAGATTGTTTTGAGTCACGGCCACTGCGACCATACCGGAGGCCTGCGTCAAATATTGGTGAGTAGAATAGGAAAAGGGGTAGAAGTGATTGCCCACCCGGACATATGGGCTCCTAAGTTTTTTGTTTCTCCATATTATGCTCGCCGTTTTGAGGAAGGAAGCTATAACTATGTAGGAATGCTCTACCAGCGGGGAGAACTAGAGGATCTAGGAGCCTCATTCAACTTAACTAAAGACCCGGTGTGGATCACTGAGAACATGGTAACCACTGGTGAGATTCCAATGGTCACAGAGCATGAAAAAATTGATCCTGGCCTCTATGTTAGAGAAGAGGGAGGATTTCGCCCCGATCCACTTTGGGATGATCGAGCACTTGTTATTAAAACTAAATTGGGTCTGGTAATTGTCTTTGGTTGTGGCCATCGGGGCTTAATTAACACCATATACTATGCTCAAGAACTTACAGGAGTGGAAGCTATCCATACTGTGATTGGTGGTCTTCACCTTTGTACAGCCTCAAAGGAACAATTAGAGTTTGATATCTCCAAGCTTAAGGAATTTGGCACCAAAAAGATTAGAGCCTCTCACTGCACAGGAATGCCAGCAGCCATGAGGTTAGCTCAGGAGTTTGGTGATGCGTTTTTCTTTAATAATGCCGGAACTCGTGTTACTATACCCTGATCAAGGAAAAAACATTGATGTATGTAATGTTATTTCATATCCATGGCGACCATGTGGGTGGGTTGCCAGGCTTTCTAAGGCAGAATAGCGATGTGACAGTCTACTTGCCGAAATCCTTTCCTCAAAGGTTAAGGGCGGTACAAAATCTTGTAAACCTTGTTGAATAAAGGTGGAAGAGATGCATGCTACTGAAAGCTCAGCGGGGAAATACTGGAGATAAGGCACGCAGGCTATTTCAGGAGCATTATGGGAAAGATTATATCTAATGTGGGGTGAGCAAAAGGATAGTATTATAAGGAGGAAATACGGTGAAAGAGGAAATTAAAACCATGTGTGTTAAGTGCCCCCAAAATCCGTGCTACTTGGAGCCTGAGGTGAAGAGGCCAAAATTCTGCCCTTCTCAAACGAAGCCGAAAATCATCGAGGAAGCAATAAAGGAATACGATAACCCAGAAATATTGAAATTCGCTCAAGCGGCCTCAAGGCAGGAAAGAGATGGCTATTTAAGACCATCTGCGGTAGTTCACCCCATCAAGTGCAGGGTTGAGGAGATCATGGAGTTTGCGGAGAGGATGGGCTATAAAAAGTTGGGAATTGCCTTCTGCGTTGGATTAAAACATGAGGCCTCAACCCTCACCCACGTCCTGGAAGCAAGAGGATTTGATGTGGTGTCGGTATGCTGCAAGTGTGGTGGTGTTGATAAAGGAAACATAGGCCTAAAAGATGAGGAGAAGATAGTGCCGGGAAGACACGAGTCTATGTGCAATCCCATAGGCCAGGCAAACATACTAAACGATGAGAAAACCGAATTCAACATCGTTTTGGGGCTTTGTGTGGGGCACGATAGCCTCTTCTTCAAGTACAGTAAGGCATGGACAACCGTTCTGGCAGCAAAAGATAGACTGCTGGGCCATAATCCCCTGGCTGCCCTGTATACTTCAGGAAGCTACTACGCCAGATTGGTAGGCGAGCCACGCGAGCTTTAAGCTTGAGATTGATTCTGGAAAAGGAATATACTTTTTTCCTTCAGTAATGAATAAGACTGCACCTTTCCCATTGACACTCCGCATCTCCAGATTTATCCTCATAACAAGAGAAAGGGGCGAAGGTAATTTTTCCCCCCCAACGATGAGAAGGAGAGTCTTTCTTTTACTACTGTGCGTAGCTTGTCTAACTATCGCCTTGATTTCGCCTGAGTCTGAGGCCAAGCCAAAATCGGATGATGGTCCCAGTCCGACCAAATGGGAGCTGTGCGGGTGCGTAGCTTCGCATCCCCCCGGTGTGCTTAAGGAATTTTTCCCTGATCTCAATTTTGAAAGGGTCTGGATCTTCACCTCCGGGCTTCTAACTCCCCTCATGCACTGCTTTTGCATTGAAGGGATGGCTATAGACCATTGCATCCTCATTCGGCCTGAACACAGCCTGGGGACACCCTATGGTTTGGGGATCATCGCTCATGAGCTAAAGCATGTGGAGCAGTGGGAAGAGATAGGCGCAATTAGGTTCATCATCAGGTATTCTGTGGAGTTTATACGGGGCTGCTACATAAACAGTAAGTATGAGAAGGAGGCCCGTGAGATTCAGGGGCTTGTCGAAGAAGAGATGATGCCCTAGAGAGTAGACTGGTTAACATGTCTACGCTGAGGCTTTTACATGAATGCAGAGGCTTTGCGGTCAGAACGCAATAGGAGAGCTTTAGCCGCTCTAGAGATAGAGTAAGGGGGAGAACAATTATGAACAGAGGATGGAAAATAATCGTTTTAGCTATAAGCTTTCTCTTAGTGGCTTCGATTTTGCCGAACGCTGTGACTGCTGGGGTAGCAGAGATAAAACCCAGCATCAATGTGGAGGAGATGCAAGAATGGGGTCGTCAATTGTCTGATCCTTCGATGTGCCCAAGAACGGCAGGCACGATAAAAGGTGAGAACGCAGCCCGGTGGATGGCTGATAAGTTTGAAAGCTTCGGTCTTGAAACGTGGATAGAGCGCGCTTATTTCAATGGATTCTTTTACCATGGATGGGAATTGGAAATTCTTTCGCCAGTTCAGGAAGAAATTACCTGCTACCCCTGGAAGAACACTCTTTTTGGGGATTTTGATGATGTTGAACTGGTAGATGTAGGATTCGGCTACCCCCAGGATTATATGGGGAAGGATGTTGAAGGGAAAATCGTCCTGGTAGATATGCAAACTCTTTTCCTCAATTTGATTAGAGCCCAACTGGGGAGGCCGGTCAATAAGATTACGGGAATGGAAATCTTACATGGATGTAAAGCGGCCATAATGAATGCGCAAAAGCACGGAGCCGCCGGGCTCATCGAATATTACAGTGCCTGGCCAGGAAATACCCTCTTCTCTTCTTTCTGTGCTGAGCTCTCCGATTTTAAGGGGCATCCACTACCTGTTTTGCTGGTTGGGGCTGACGATGGTCTTTACCTGAAGAAGCTCTGTAGCCAGGGTCCAGTCAAGATAAAATACCTTCTGGAAGGGGTCAGCCACCCATCCTCCGCTCCTATAATTTGTGCAAAGTTGCCAGGTAAAACAGACGATGTAATCCTCATCTCAAACCATCCTGCAATACCGCTTGCCGGAGGAATGGGTACTATGTGTGCGACAGTCGAATTGGAATTAGCCCGCTACTTCTCACAACTGCCGCTGGAGGAAAGGGATAAAACCATGATATTCGTGCTCGAAGAGACATTCTGGGATGTTGGCTGCAATCATTCGATGTTAACCTTCGCCCAGAACCATCCCGAGATAATGGAAAGGGTGGCTTACCATCTCCACTGGAGTGCTTGTCCAGATTTCCTTACCCCCACCTTATGGGCAGGTGTAGGGGCCAGGTTGAGCCATTCATTTCCTCCCTGGCTTCCTCTCCCGGAGAAGCTCTTCTTCTTTGACCATTCACCCCTGCAAATCCCGTTCTGCTCTTTAAACCCATCCCTTGCCGCAGCCTTCAGCAAAAACCGCCTGCAGACCTTCGCCTGGGAAAAGTCACTCGGACCCAATATACTCTTCATACCTGCCCCTTTCATGGGAATGTGCCATATGTGCTTGTACAATAAGTATGGCGTGCCTACCATAACCATCTGCACCCAGCTATCCTGGCGTGCGTGCTCAACTGAGGATACTGGGGGTCGTTATCCCCAAAGCTTCCTGTACGGGTTTGTGAAGATGTGGGCAGGAATCGTTGAAGACCTGAATTCAATATCTGGTGATACCATTAGAAAAGCCGAGATAGCATCACCGATTAAACCCATTACTGGCCACAATACCTTATTCGGCTGCGCGACATACTTCCCCGAAGAGCCGGTGTATGAGCCACCGGATGATTGGACGTATAAGCCAGAGCCTGGCAGACCATTGCTGGTGGGTGGTTACTACACACCGCTGACCTGGAAGCCTTCCCCATACGATTCATTCGCTCCGACATCGGGAAGAGTAGCTCCGGAGCATGAATTTGAAAGTAAGTGAGATCTTTGACGGGATCGGTGGGGAGGGAGAAAACATAGGTATCCCGGCCACATTCATTCGTCTTCAGGGGTGTAGTGTTGGCTGTAAGTTTTGTGATACTTCTTATGCCCGAGATCCTTCCTTAGGTTACGAGATGGATGAAGCTGATATAATGGCCAAAATCTTCCAGCCCTATGTGGTCTTAACTGGTGGTGAACCCCTGGAGCAGGATATAGGCTCTTTAGTAGAGGAACTTTCCTCCCGGGGACTATTTATCCTGCTGGAAACCAGCGGTCAATTCTGGAGCACTGATATGTTCAGTAAGTGCAACCTGCTGAGTGTGGATATAAAGCCCCCTTCAAGTGGGGTGGAAGCAAGGATGGATATTATCCAAAGCCTGGTCCGTAGTTTTGTAGATAAATCTCAGTTTAAGGTAGTGATCTCTGATCTTGATGACTACGAGTTCGCAAGTAAAGTCTATCAGAGACTGGGTTTTGATGATCTTCCCCACAAGCTCATCCTGACCCCCTGTTGGAAGGAGAGCCTGGATGTTGAACTTGTTCAAGGTTTGGAGGAGAGGATCCTCAGGGATAGACTAAAGGTAAGACTGATCCTCCAGCAACACAAACTTATCTGGGGAGAAAGAAGGGGAAAATGAGAGCAGTCTGTCTACTGTCCGGGGGGATGGACTCGGCGGTTGTGTTGAGCATTGCTCAAGATAGAGGCTATGACCTATTCCCCTTAACCCTGGATTACGGCCAAAAGACAAAAGGCAAGGAAATATCCTGCGCCGAAAAGATATGCCAAAGGCTAGGGGCAAGGGAGCTTCGACTAATATCCCTTCCTTTTCTGGGTGATTTAGGCAAGAGCCTTCTTACTTCTGATGGAGAAGATACTTATGTTCCATTCAGAAATTCCATCCTTATAAGTCTTGCCACTGCCTACGCTGAGGTGATCTCAGCTTCGGCCATCTTCATCGGTGCAAGCTCGGTGGATACTGATTACCCTGACACCACCCCAGATTATATCCAGGCCATGCAGAAGGTGATCAGAATAGGTTCCAAGAAGAAGAACATTGATCTTAAGGCCCCTCTCCTTTACTTGAGTAAAGCTGATATTGTCCTTCTGGGCTTAAAACTCGGCACACCTTTTGAGCTCACCTGGTCTTGCTACTTCGATAATGAAAAACCCTGTGGAAATTGTGATAGTTGCCAGAAGAGGAGGGAAGGATTTAGGAGAGCTGGACTGAATGATCCCATAGAAAGTTATACTGAAGCGTATTCCAATTTTGTGAGTTCAAAGAAATTCTAAATCCTAATTTCTAATCCCTAAACAATTTCAAATGACCGAAATCAAAAACCCAAAACAAGGAGAGGAAAGAAGGGGAGTTATAAAAAAACTCAGCGGCTATAAGGTCCTGGTCATTTGGATTTAGATATTGTTTAGGATTTATAGTATCTTGTGGAAATTCCCATAATCATCATGGGTAGAAAAAACCCTTACGAGAGTGATTCCTTATTA
>DFBE01000053.1:10685-10826 GCA_002367275.1 Dehalococcoidia bacterium UBA3088
AATTACGTGCTCGACTATAATTTAAGCAGCTAACTATCTGAGGGGAGGAGGTGACTTTTACCTCCTCCCCTACCGTTTATCTCAACAGCCTTGACCTATCAAGTGGGTATATATTACTCCTGAGGTCACTGGTTCAAAAAA
>DFBE01000058.1:0-1019 GCA_002367275.1 Dehalococcoidia bacterium UBA3088
GGAATCTCTGAAGGATGGTTTCTGGCTACGCAGATGTAATTATACTCTGCCTCAGTTATAAGCTTGAGATTGTCCTCGGTAGCAATGCCTGCATCCACAACCACAGTAGGTCTATCTCCAGGTAACGGAAGTTGACCTGGGGACTCCTTTTTTAGCTCTCTAAGGATTGTCCGCAATGTTTGGGGCTCGCTCACATTTCCAGGGAAAACCCGGCTTCCCTTAGGAAAGCCATCTTCATCAAGCACCAGAGCCAGGGTAAGCAAAGGACAACCGCGTCTCTTCTCCTTGGAGCGACCACGGCGAGCGTTATGGCTTTTAGAGGATCTCCCTTCGAGATAGGTATTGGTGAGATCATAAAGGATGATCGTCTCATTCAACGAGTATAATCTCCTCTCTTCTTCTGCCAGGTATGCTTCAACCTCCTTCTTGTACTTCTGGAGAAGGTCTGAGGTGCGATACAAGGCATTGTGGGAAAGATGCTGAAAATTGGTATCTACTATCTCGGCAAGACCGCTTATCTTTCTGGCCCAAAGGGCTGTCCCCCTCTCACTTCCTGGATACAATAACCTTCCTATAACCAGAAGGGCTGCCCGGTGAATCTGTTTCTCACTAAATCCCAGCTTGGACAAAATTACCGGGATGCCGAGCTTACAGAAAGCGTGATAAGCTACCGCTTCCCCTCCTACGGTGCGGCATTCCGAATTGGACACAGAGTTCAGGTCTACCCTTTCCCAGTCTTTCTCAACTTCTGGGGATACCGGGGCATGGTTAATTTCCTTTCTGATAAGAAGATGAGCATAGTGCTGGGCCAGCTCCACAACGTGTTTGGGTGGTGGAATAAGCCATTTCTTGCCCGCTACAATGTCCTCGATACAATTGGCCAGGATCTTCCATTCCTCCTGCGGTAGGTCGAGCTTTCCCAGGTCAAGTAAGAGCCTTTGCCGGGGTCCCCGGGAAGTTCTGACCGATTCCATCAGACGGTGATAGACGAAGACCTTATCGTATCCGGGGTTCTTCTT
>DFBE01000058.1:1050-4505 GCA_002367275.1 Dehalococcoidia bacterium UBA3088
ATTGCTATGGGTCACTACAATGAGGACTTACTCCTTCGCAGACACAAAACTACCCCATACCAGAGCTGATCACTTCCTGTTTTCAACTTTCTTGATGGAGAATTTGGTAAAGATGGGTTAGGGAATCCTCCCTGGACTAAAGATGAGAGGTTCGCTGATGCTTACAGTCGGTGGAAGAATCAGGAGGAGCTGGACAGGTTAATTGAGGAGTGGACACAGAATCTTACTCCCCAGGAGGTGGAGGAGAAATTGCAACGAAATGGAATAGCGGCTATCCCCTCATTTAATTCGGAGGAGTTATACTTCAGCCCTCACCTTGAGGAGCGCGATTTTTGGGTGAAAGTCAACCACCCAGTAATCGGGGAACAGACAGTGGTTGCTCCACCGTGGAAACTATCTGAGACTCCGGCAGAGATAACTCGTCCCTCTCCTCTAATGGGTGAACATAACCAATATGTCTTTGGGAACCTTTTGAGTATGAGTGAATCAGAGATTCAAAACCTGGTGAGAGAAGAAGTGATCTACTGAATAGTTGCCGATAATTCCTTAGGTATAACTTTTTTAAGATTCACACATTTATGTGCTTGTGGGCATACTGTTCAGGAAATGTGGGGAGGCTCAGATAGAGCAGCGAGCAGCAGCTTTACTGCATACGCTGCGTCCTTTATGTTCAATACCTCCCCTGGGCCATGTATATATCGGGTGGGGATGGATATGGTGCCGCAGGGTACTCCCTCCCGGGTGATGTACATAATGGCTGAATCGGTCATTCCTCCCTCTCCCACCTCCATCTGATAGGGTATGTTCTCCCTCTCGGCCGCTTCCTTAAGCCAATCGACCACCCCCTGGTGAGCGATAAGTCCCCTCCCCCCTGCCTCCACTACCGTGATGGCCGGACCTTTGCCCAGGCTAGCGGTGGCCTCCCCTTCCTTCAGCCCCGGTGTATCCCCGGAGGTAGTGGTATCTAAAGCTATGGCTATGTCTGGCTTTAGGGCATAGGCGGCCGTCCTGGCTCCCTTCAACCCTACCTCCTCCTGTACCGTCCCTACGCCGTACAGAGTTCCCTTTCCCCGGAAGCCCTCGAGAACCTGTATTAATACTGCACAGCCCACCCGATTGTCGAAGGCCTTACCGCTCACCATATCCCCGGCCAGCTCGGAGAAGTGGGAGTCAAACACGGCAAAATCCCCCACCTTTATCCCTATTTGTTCCACCTCGGAAGCTTCGGAGGCTCCTACATCGATGAACATATCAGATGCTTCGACCACCTTTTTCCTCTCCTCCTCTTTTTGTAGATGAGGCGGCTTGGCTCCGATTACCCCTTTTACTTCCTTCCTTCCATAAATTACGACCCTTTGATTGAGCAAAGTTCGATCATCTATTCCCCCCACCTTGACAAAGCGAATAAACCCCTTTTCGTTTATGTACTTTACTCTGAACCCGATCTCATCCATATGAGCGGCTAACATGATATGTGGCTTCCCCTCACCCTTTTGGGCTATTAAGTTGCCCATCTTATCCCTTCTTATCTGGGAAACCTTTCCTGCCAGCTCTTCCTCCATAAATTGGGTCACTCTGTGTTCTTCTCCTGAAATACCAGGTAGGGCAACTAGCCTACTTAATAGCTCCTTCAAGTTCCCTCCTTTAAAATAAATGCCTTAAGGATTATACTGCAAGAGGGCGAGGTTGGTCTATTTCTATGGTACTGATAATCGATAACTACGATTCCTTTGTGTACAACCTGGCTCAGTATGTTGGAGAGCTGGGATTTGAGCCGCAAGTCTACCGCAATGATCGGATAGACGTGAAGGAGATAGAGAATCTCTCTCCCAGCCACATTATTATATCCCCCGGTCCTTGCACTCCTAAGGAGGCAGGGGTATCTAATGAGGTGATACGATACTTTGCCGGAAAGGTGCCCATCCTGGGGGTGTGCTTGGGGCATCAGTGCATTGGTTATGCTTTTGGAGGAAGGGTGATTCGGGCAGGAGTTCCTATGCATGGGAAGATATCCCTTATCCACCATGATGGAGAGACCATCTTTTCTTATCTCCCCAATCCCTTCTCTGCCGGAAGGTATCACTCCCTGATAGTAGAGAGAGAATCCCTACCTTTTTCCCTCTCCATATCAGCCGAGGATGAGAAGGGAGAGATCATGGGGGTAAGACATAAGGAATACAAGTTAGAGGGAGTTCAATTCCACCCAGAATCCATTCTCACTCCGGTGGGTCATGATATACTGAGACAATTCTTTGTTCTGTGAAGTCTCACTTCAGGCTCAAAACGTTATACGCTAACACCTGACTATGGAGTCCTTTTAGCGTAAGTTCACCCAGTTCCTCTACCTCTACGTCATCTTTTACCAGGCTATATGTTCTCTGGCTTATGAATGTCTGATCTGGTCCTGCCATCTCCTCCAGGCGGGAGGCCAGGTTTACATTTCGTCCCACTATGGTATAATCGCGGTGGTTTTCTGAGCCGATGTACCCCAGCGTGACATACCCGGTGTTGATACCCACACCGATTTGAATAGGAATGGGAAGGGGGTGGAAAAATCCCTGGCCGCTTAAGTCTGTGAGTTTGCTTTTCATTTCCAGTGACATCCTAATTGCTCTTAAGGCGTGGTCGGGATAGTCCAGGGGGTCCCCGAAGAACCCCATGATTCCGTCCCCTAGAAAGCTGCTCAAGGTGCCTCCATGTCGGAATATTATTTGAGTCATCTCCTGAAAGTACCGGTTCAGCATATCTACCATCTCTTCAGGCTCCATCTGCTCATTCATAGCACTAAACCCTCTGATATCCGAAAAGAATACAGTAAGGTTTTTCCTCTTGACCTGAGTTGGGGTATCCTCCATGGATAACCTCTCTGCCAGTACCGGGGGGAGGTATCGCCTTAAGTCAACCATGCGCTGTATCTGGTCTGCTCTTCTTTCCAGGTCTTGAAGTGCTCTTTCTCCCCGTTTTCTACCCACTGCGGGTATGGCCTCCAATCTAGACCTTACCTCTCTTATTATCTCCCCCAGAGGAAAGTTCTTATCCTCCACCACTTCTTACCTTTCTTAATATTATAGGCCATAAACCCTCGATTGAGGAAGCGGTAAAGACACTGATTTGCCCATACCTTCACCTCTTACTACAATTATCTTACGGGGCTGTAGCTTAGCCGGGAGAGCGCCTCCCTTGCACGGAGGAGGTCAGGGGTTCGAATCCCCTCAGCTCCAGTGATAGTAATCATAATCGGAGATATTCTATCGCCTTATCATCTTTATGTGCTTAATTTTAGGCAACCATAATGCCGCAAGGAGGTCCAAAGGTTATGTGGTAACCCCGTCAGGGTTGTACTAGTTCCCCCAAATTTTTAACATTCCCTGATTTTACTCTTGACCCTGTAAACATCCGAGGCTAAAATTGGATTAGCAGTCTTAAGCCAAAAGTGCTACAATATTTTCTAAAAG
>DFBE01000011.1:0-5525 GCA_002367275.1 Dehalococcoidia bacterium UBA3088
TTGTTCGTGGCAATGGTAAAGATGAGTTAAGACTTCAGAGAGAGAATAGTAAGTTGAGCTCCTATTTGATCCTTTCTCGATACGCTCTGTACTCTGCCAGTTTAGCTAAAACTCTAGATGCTCTATGAGGAGAAGGGTAGGAATAATAGAACCCCATTTTCAGATTTAAGTTTTAAGTGTGACCCCATTTCAATAAAGGCGGTAGTGACTACAGGCGTTTTATAGGTTTTAATCGGTTTTAATCCAGTGAAGGACCAACTCTCCCAGAAATGAACCGAAGATACGGAAAATATCGGTCAATCTCGCTAAGTCTACCTTCCAATCAGAAGTAAATAGCAGAGGAATATCAGTCAAAAGGGACGAAATATCCAACTCGTCAGACTCAACCGCCGAGGCGATTAGCTCTTCAAATTCCTTTTCCCCCTTTTCGTCTCCGGCGTTAAAAAGAGGGCTAACCAGGGAGCTAATGGAACGAATGCCCCACTATGAAATATTCTCGGGTTTAAACATTTCCCCGGCAAACGCAAGCATCTCCCCAGATACTGAGGATTGAACCATAGCTGCCATCGATCCTCCGAAACCAGAGAAACTACCAAACCCCATAAAAATTAATGAATCCACCTCCTCCAGCTTTAACAGGGTCTCCGAAGCTTTTAAATAGGCAGCGATATTTCTATCCTCAGCAGGGTCAACAGGGTTACATGGCTCCAACGCGGAGGGGACATCCCATTAAGGTTGTTAAGGACTTCTTCAGAGAGAGTGATCACATTGAGCTTGCTAGAAGAGCAATCATCGATACACAGCACTCCATAACCACCCCTAGGCGTAGCGATAACTACACTTCTGCCCTGAGGAAGTGGTTAAGTTAAAAATCCGATAGCAACATCCAGAAGCTCTTCTGGGATTTCCACCCTGACTACCCCTGTCTTCTTAAACACCTGCTCATAGACTCCGCTAGAGCCGCAGAGTGGGACTTTATTGCTTTCATAGTAACTTCGCTCTTCCCCGGCTTGAGCGTAATTACTGGCTTTTTCGGGGTTACATTTTCTACCTTCTCAATGAATCTTCTCCCATCATTTAACCCCTCTATATAGGTTAAGATCACTTTTACCTTAGGATCCCTACCAGAGTGTTCTATATAGTCCTCAATCTGTATACCGGTAGTGCATTCACAGCTCACGTAGCGGCGAAACCCTATTCCCCTTTCATAGGCAGACATAACTATAGCACCGCCTAAATTACCCCCCTGATTTACAAAGGCAATGGATTCAGAGATCTAACCTGCAAAGGAAACATAAACACTCTGGGGAGGCGCTCCAAAATCCCATGCATCTCGGCTCTACAAAGCGAACTCCGCCTCTTGTTGCTATCCCTAAAACCTCATCTTTAACTTTCTTTCCCTCTTCCCCAATCTCAGTAAAGGCAGCAGAGACAACAACCACTGCCTTTCCCCCCCTGCACACAATCCCTCACGACTTTAGGAACACTAGGGGCAGAAACGACAAAGGCTGCCAGGTCAACTTCACCCAGTATATCTACCACTCACCTGAAAGATTTATGACCCAAGACACCCTTCCGTTTATTGTTTACGGGATAAACCTTCCCTCTAAAGCCACCAAAAGTACTGGAAAAAGCAGAAAAACCCTACTTATTTAGCTATCCATTGCTCCAATCACTGCTACTGCTCGGGGCTCAAACAAGAACCTCAGACACACCCCTTTAAGGAGCAACTTCAATCAACCTCGCACCTCCAAAGGCTCCTCGCTTACTTAGAGTCAGGGGTTATTCTCTGCCAGGTTCCAGGTTCAGGCTTTTTATCTTATAGTTTTATCTCGCCCAGCGCTATAACTTCCTGCAAATCTTTCTTAAATTTCCCTCGCTCATCAGGGGAAAGCTCATCCGGCCACTGAGTATCTGCCATCATGGCGCTCATACCACTCATCATCTTGGGCATTTGGCCAGCATACTTTGCCAGATCCATCATATTTCCCTTCATCATCTTTACCTTTCCCCCCATGAAGGCCTGCATCATATCTACCTTCCCCGTCATCATCCCCTTACCTGTATCATAGTCCATAGAAATAACATAAGATGACTTCTTTGCCTCCTCCTCAGAGGCAAATTTCATTACAATAGCTCCTTCCTTAATATCCGTCACTATATTCAGATCCTCATCCAGCCCTACCTCCGGCTTCTTAACCATCTTCATACACATGTTCATGGTCATGGCCTTGGCCACTTCCTTCATGTCCGGGTTTGCCTCGTAAGCCTTCCTCGCACTCTCAATCCAAGCTTTTGTTCCTAATACAGCCATCTTACCTCCTTTTTAATTTTTTTGATTTTATCCTCCGCAATGAGACATGCACACGTCACATCATACCAACCTCCTTTTCAGAAGACTTTCATAAATGAATCTACCGACCCCACAATCCTTACTCCTGCTTTTGAAGCACGGTTACTGCATAGCCGCCACCGGGGCCAAATCCCCTACCTCCAAACCCACCACAAAAGCCATTCTCACCACTTCCCATGATATGGGTTAGGGCCCACTTCGCGTCTGGAACCTGCCTATCTCCGGCCTGCCCCCGGAGTTGGTAAACGCATTCTATAACTTGCGCTAGGTCACTAGCACCAAGAACATAGCCGTTTGACATTGCTCCGCCATCTGTATTGACCGGCAAGTCCCCTCCAAGCTCAGTAAGGCCCTCATCTATCAGCTTCCCCCCTTCTCCTCTATTACAGAATCCAAGTGCCTCATAGCCAATGAGCTCAGTTACGGAAAAAGCATCATGAATTTGGGCCACGTCGATGGTTTCCCTCGCTCTGAAAAAGGGATCCACCATCCTATAGGCCTCCCGGGCAGCCCTCGTTGTAGCCTCATAAGCAGATTCTAGATAGGGAACACCCGCCTTACCACTGGTGATGGTGCAGGCTGCTATTTTAACCGGTCGATCCTGATAGTATTCAGCGTGCTTGGAGTCGCACAGTATGAGGGCAGCACCTCCGTTCACCATGGGACAACACATGTATTTGGTCAAGGGATCGACAACCATCTCGGAGTTCAAGACCTCATCGAGGGTCATCTCCTGCTTAAACATTGCCTGCGGGTTGAGGGTGCCATTTTTACGGTTTTTGACCGTTACTTTCGCCAGTTGCTCCCTAGTTATGCCATATTCCTTCATGTAACGCCTGGCAAGCTGGGCGAAAAAGCGGGGGTATGGGGGACCCTTGGTTTTCCGCAACTTCCATGACTTACCTATTTCGTCAATGGTCAATGCTCCTCTTTCATCTGCTCCGAAACTGCCCCCACCACCCACTAGCACAATGTCGTGTAAGCCAGAAGCTACATCTTGCCAGGCACCATTAAGAGCAGTTATCCCTGAAATAAATCCGTTCTCTACATTATAAACGCCCGGCCCCAGCATATCGAGACTCGCCAGTACCATTTGGCCAGCATTTGTTCCTATAGTTGTGGTACACCCAAAATACGCAATCTCAATATCCTCTGTCCTAAAAATGTTCTCACCCTTAACATCTGCTATAGCTTTTTGGAGTGCCTCCGCACTAAGCTCCATATAGGATCCCTCCCTATCAAAATCACTTCTACCAACACCAATTATGGAAACATCCCTCATTTATATATACCTCCTTCGCAAATCAATCTACCAACCTCGCTCAAAGATGTTCACACAATAAGCCATACCAATTCCAGCACCGCCACCCATGTTATGCTGTAAAGCTACCTCCGGGATTGGCATCACCTGGTTATGGCCATCCCCTCTCAGTTGATGGACTAGTTCATATATCTGTGCTCCACCTGTAGCCCCCATAGGATGGCCTTTAGATATAAGCCCACCATCAGTATTGATGGGCTTATCACCACCTTTACAAGGGTGGCCGTCCTCTATAAATTTACCTCCCTTACCTAGCTCACAGAATCCCATGCTTTCATAGTGCATTAACTCGGCTATAGCAAAACAATCATGTACCTGGGCCACATCGATATCTTCCGGGCCAACACCAGCAATCTTGTATGCCTCCCGGGAAGCCCTTATATTGGGATCCCAACCAGACTCCAGTTGCGGTGTCCCCCGGGATGTTTTCAGTACACAGGCATCTATCTTAACCGGTTTATCTTGAAATTCCTTTGCTATATCGGCAGCACATAGTATCACACAAGACCCACCCGTTGAAGTGGGACAGCACATATACATAGTGAGTGGATCAAAGGTCATCTTAGCATTTAAAACATCGTCTACGGTTAATTGCTGCCTGTACTGCGCATTGGGATTAGTTCGGGCATACTCTCTAGATTTAACTGACACCATAGCCAGATGCTCCCTCTTAGTTCCAAACCTCTGCGTATGAGCTCTGGCTTGCAGGCCAAACATCATGGGAGCCATAGGGGCTCCACCTCCTCCACCCCTACCCTTTGTTGTTGTTAGCTTGCCTGATGCATCAAAATCCAGACCCCCTTTCCCCAGCTTCTCCACACCTACCTCCATCACAATATCATGGATTCCCGCTGCTATATCATGATAGGCAGCGGTGAATGCACAGGTGCCGCTGGTACACATATTCTCCCAATTAGTGATAGGTACACCGGTCAGGCCCTCTTGACCTATCATATCCTTTGTCCGGGCCATGATCCTCTGGCCCAGCATTGGTCCTCCTCCCATCGACCCACAGCATACTGCCTGTATATCGCTCAACTTGAGCTTTGGAATATCATTTAAGGCATCCTGGATGGCATCTACACCTATCTTAACGATACTATCTGCACGGTGCCTGAACTCCGTCATCCCCACCCCAATTACACAAACATCTCTGGTTGTTTTACCCATCTGCTACCTCCTTTTTAATTCCATATTAGACTTACTACATCATTTTTTCAAGGTTCAACTTCTGGGCCACTAGTACCATAAAAGGCATCAAACTTAATATCTTTACTGCATTGCTTTCATCTGCGGGGAAATAAGCTCCGTCCCTCCACATTTCAATCCCTCCACCCATAAACCCCGATGCTGCATCATCCTCCCCCGACATAATCCGCAGTAATTTGTCTACAGATATATCCATGAAGAAATGCTTTTCCTCAGCTTGACCTGGGTTAAAAGATATATTGCCGTCCTTTATATCTACATACATCTCTGCGATGTTACCATCACTGCCCGTTACATTCAGGTTGAAGGTCATATCCTCTGTCATAGCTAACTCATCTTTAACCTCTTCGTCAGAAGAAATTACCTTTTCGGCCATTTTGGGCAAATATTTGAGTATGAAGGCAGTTGCCTTCCCAGTGTCGATCTCTTCCATCTCGGGAACTCTCTTCTCCAACACCTTCCCTAGTTTAGGGAGAAGGTCTGGTATTGTCTTAACCAGGCCGTCGTAATCCAGTGCCGAGACCTCGTCCATAATCTGGGTCACCACGCCCGAGCCAATTAACTTCTCTTGCTTAGCCGCCTTCTTCAATAGCTCTCCTAATTCAACCATAATATTGTCCTCCTTCCCATGCTCAATGGCCC
>DFBE01000011.1:5553-6925 GCA_002367275.1 Dehalococcoidia bacterium UBA3088
CTAAAGATAATGTAAGACATACACCAGATCCCAATACCCTCCTTATATATATGCCGACATCCCTAAGATCTGACCACCAACGATTAATCTATTCATATTGCTCGTGCCATCAGGGATGGTCATCATTCTAGCGTCTCTGAAGTATCTCTCTACAGGATATTCATCAGAGAGCCCCATGCCGCCGTGAATCTCTATAGCGTAAGATGCTGCCCTAACTACCTCTTCGCAAGCATAAGCTTTGGCCATCGATGAAGCCTTGCGAAACTCCGGGTCCCCTCTTGAAAGCAGGTTTAAAACCTTATATGCAAGTAAACGCGATGTTTCAGTTATAACAGCGATTTCATAAATCATATTCTGGATTAGCTGAAATTTACCGATGGGTCTACCAAACTGCACCCTCTCCTTAGCATAGTTCACCGAGGCCTCCAGCGCTGCTTGGGAAATACCCACTGAAAGCAACGCCATTCCCGTTCGTAGAATTGCTAAGACAAGGGAAACAGGTGTCATCATTGTAAATAAATTCAACATTTCTGAAGGTATCTTAAAGTCTCCCAATAGTTTCATCCCTTCACCACCTGAAAGTATTTTCGCCATTATATTTGTCAGATTATTATCCTTTGGAACACGACAGTTATCGAAGAATAATTCTCCTGTTGAAGCAAGTTTAAGGCCCATGTGGCCCAGTTCGTTAGATTCATATGGGGACCTTTCTCTATCTACCAGAAACATCTGCTGCTGTTCCTTCTCATCTTTCACCACCAGTAAGCACAAATCTGAAATTGGGCCGTTGCTTGCCCAAGTCTTACGGCCATTAATAATATATTCACCACCATCCAGAACTGCCTTAGTTTTCATTGCTCTATTATCAGAACCCGCATCAGGCTCGGTTAGAGAATAAGTAGCTATAACTTCGGATCTTTTTATCCTCGAAAGTAACCTCTCTTTTATCTCCATTCCATCGGGCAAAAATTGAATCAATGCTCCAATGCCAATAGAATAGCCTATAATGATGGCAATGCCCGGGTACACACGCCCTATCTCCTCTGCCATGATTCCAATGAGGCTAGCATCGCCTCCAAAGGCCTTCATATCCTCAATATCGGGGCTGAGACCCATCTTCTTAAACTTCTTTAGCACGTCTACTGCCTCTTCATGGTTTAAGGGACGACCTTGTGGTTCCTTTTCCTTAATCATTGGAGCCATCTCCTTCTCTAAGAAATCTCGGAGACTATTCCTCAGCATCTTCTGATCTTCATTAAACGTGAAATCCATATATTACCTCCTTATCGTTATAGTTTCACAAAGAGAGCTTTGGGGATCACCTTTTAATATCATAAAAGTAGACGCAAACATTTTCCTACACATATGCTGA
>DFBE01000028.1:0-1986 GCA_002367275.1 Dehalococcoidia bacterium UBA3088
AGAAGCCACTCTACCTTCAGTTTACCGTCCTCCCTGGTAAAGCCCTTACTTTCCCCATCTATCTTTATCTCCACCCCCGAAGCAGGATTTTCTCCTGTTTGAGCAATGAACATTACCGTTCCTCTGTCGGGGGGCAAGGCCTCCACTTTAAGGTCGTCGGAAGATACTGTCTGAGGTAATAAAGCATCGGCTTGAGGAATAAATAATATAGTCAAAGCCATCATCCCGAGGATCAAAACCTTAAATTTCATCCTTTTACCTTCCTATTAGAATCAGAATTCCACCCAGGGCGGCCAATACAATAAACACTGCTGACATCTCACCCAGGTTAATTACTATCAACGGGATGCTCCCTGCTGAAACTGCAAGTATAATTAAGCCACCTGGCAATCTTAATCTTCTATAATAATGGGCCAGTATTGCCCCCACTATAGCCAGCCCACCCAATATGGGGTTGACTATACCCGCTGGATCAAACCAGTACACCAGAATGCCTATAAGAACGAGTATAATTGCCCCCAGAATGCTGATGATAAAGCCCAACCGGGGTGCTCTTTCTCTACTCGCCATCCTAACCTCCCCTTCGGCTATGTTCATTGCCTCCTTTCCTTAAGTAAATTTTACTCCTGAAATAGGATTCTGAAGATAAGATGGATTTCTTAAAGAATACATTCATCTTGCTTTCACCGCGGAGGATCATAAATAAAATGGCTTTCTCATCTCCTCCACCACCTCTTGGGGAAGGGATTGGTAGGTAAGAGATTTGCTGGTGGAAATGCCCAGTGACTTTCTTATATCGGACAGCAATTCAGCCATTTTAATAGCAACTGAGGCACAATCAATTACCGGAACCTCAGTCCCCTCTACTTTATTGTAGCCAGCCATGGTCAGGGCCGGTCCTAAACCACAACAAGCGGTGACAATTACCTCCGCTCCCTCATCTATACACTCCTTTGCCACCTTTTCAAACGCGGGAATGATATACTCACCTATATTACTGGGTGGTAAAAACCACTTGGGAAACTCATAACCCACCTCGCAGGACCTGATTGGTTCTCTGTCTATTGCTCTGCTCTCCAGTCCGTAAAGCTTAAGATTGCGCTCTATGAATGGAACAAGCCTTTTTATAATGGTTATGGCTGCAAATTTACTGCCTAAAAGACAAGCAAGATGCATAGCAGTCTCGGTTGGCCCCACTACCGGAATACTTACCACCTCACGGGCCTGATATAGGCCAGGATCATTGCCACAACCTATGACAATCGCATCAAACCCTTCCTTTTCTGCCTGAATCATCTCCCCTATCATCTCTACGTTATTCAAGAGTTCTAGGTAAGGGGACTGCACCATATAGGAAGACCTCTTAACAGGTCTAAGTTCCATCTGGGTATCCTCACGAGTTATTCTCTTAAAAAAGATCTCATTCATGGCTTCGTACATTGCACCACTATCCTCTATCCCTTCTATCCCCAAAATAGGTACATTGGTTGTCCAAATATGCTGCCATAGTATCCTGTTACCCATATCTCTATCCCCTTCCTAACATACTAATGTTCATGAATTAAATAAATTACATACCAAAGCCAAGAAGCATACTTATCATGATCCTTAAGAGCTCATTTGTACCCTCATAGATTTGACTAACCTTGGCATCACGCATATACTTCTCCACCGGGTTTTCTTTCATATATCCTGCCCCTCCATAAACCTGCACCGCATTGGTGGCAACTTTCATGGCAGTATCACTGGCAAGCACTTTGGCGGCGGCTGCCAGCTTAGAATCAGGGGCATCCTGAGTGTCGTTGACCCACAGTGACTTCCATACTAAAGATCGAGCAGCCTCAAGCTCCAAGAACATGTCCGCAATCATCATGGCCACAGCCTGGAACATGATAATAGGTTTACCCAATACTCTTATCTTTGAGTACTCCAGAGCTGCCTCGTAAGCTGCACGCCCTAAGCCAACCGCCAGCGCACCAACCCAAG
>DFBE01000028.1:2041-2334 GCA_002367275.1 Dehalococcoidia bacterium UBA3088
GTTCTCCTTGGGGATACGCATATTATCGAAGAAAAGCTCAGCATCATTCATGCACCGATGACCCATCATATCCTCTATCTTACCGACAGAAAATCCCGGGTTATCGGTGGGAACAATGAAGTGGGCTGGCCCCTCTGGAGTATTTGCCAGCAAAAGACATAGCTTGGCTATACCACCACTGGTGATGAAACATTTCTGGCCATTTATTATATAGTCCTTCCCTTCGGGTCTGGCTACAGTTTTTAAAGTTATCCCCGCTAATTTACCTTCAAGAAGAGCATCTATATCTACAC
>DFBE01000028.1:2366-4809 GCA_002367275.1 Dehalococcoidia bacterium UBA3088
CAGCCCAGCAGCCGATAAATAAATCACCAGGATCACTGCTACATACCTTTCCCAACCATTCTTTCTTCTGCTCTTCTGTACCCCCCAAAATTAACGGTAACCAGGCTATGTTACTTATACCTAAGACTCCTGCTATACCTATATCACCCGCCGCCAGCTCTTCGAAAGCGATACCCATTGTTCTATGGTCCAAACCACGACCTCCATACTCCCTGGGAATAACCATGGTATTGAAACCCAACTCAATCCCCTCCCTCACCACCTCACTTATTCTGGGAAATACATCTTTAGGGTCAGGAATACGATCAGCCTCTATGCCGAGTGGCTTTATTTTTTGCGCAAAATCCCTCGCTATTTTCTGAACATCGAGTTGCTCCTCAGTTAAACTAAAATCTATCATGATGCCTCCTGTTATCTCATTAACTTTTAGCTGATCTCTCCTTAAAGTAGGATTCCAGGAAAAGGGAAGTAAATTTCTTAAGACTTTCAAACATCCCTTCCGCCGCATCTAGCGTATCCTCCCCTAAGGACAGCTTCTTGCGAAGCAAAAGTAGAATGTGGACTAACTCAGAGGCCCTGCAGCTTAGCTCTTTTATTATTTCTGTTTCCTCCTCTAACATCCCATCTCTTTCCAAAACCTTTATCCTTGGCCATACTGTGTCCAGAAACACCCTTATCTTCTCTGGTTCATAGGTTTTCTGTCCGATGGTCCATATTACAGGGTTTCCCTCCATACCCAGGGCTACAATACGTGCCTCGCTGACATATCTCTTGAGGGGATGTAGGATAGCTTTGGTATCTTTAGGGGGCAGGAGCCTGCCTCTATTGTGAGCGATCTCGGGTTTCCTGCCGTGATGCTCGATAATACGGCATAAGAAATCGTTGGCCTCCGGAAAGTGTGGCTCCTCAAAGTGGGGGCCAAAAAGATATATGAAGCCCCTCTCTACCTTTTTCCTCAGGATTGCTACCTTTCCCAACATCATCCTCTCAGCCAAAGCTCTATGGGTAAGAAAGAGAGTATCCGGAAGAAAGTCATGGTAGGTAGCCAGTACTTCTACGTCATGGTTTGCCTCTATGGGAGGGCCTCCATATAGAGGGGCTACTATCCTTGAATAAGGGGCGAACAGGTTAGGGGACATTTGAAGCTCCACTTCCTCTCTTACTGGGTGCAGGAAGTATCTTTTTTCCCCATAAGGAGTAGAAAACTTGCTGGGGAGAGCATCGCAGGGCGGAAGCTCTCTCACAATATTCCCTGCTGTAGCTTCGCAAAGAGAAAAGAGGCACAGCGGGTACTCTTCGAGATGGAGAAAAAGATAGGTTCCTGCACAGGAGCCAATGCAAATGCCACCATGTTGAATGAAATTCTTGATCTTTTCTGCACCCTCCTCACCCAGCCCATAAGCTTGAGCGAACCCATCCCCTCCCCCGATGGCCAAAAATCTCAAGTTATCTAAGGCCCTTCCCTTTATTCCCTCTTCGTCAGGGAAGGTGAGGTTCAAGTACCCTCGGCGCTCAAAGGTGTCTACAAACCAGGTCCAGGAATGGGAAATCCCCTCTCCCACGTATATACCGATCTTGCCTTTCATCACTCTAGCGAACCCTCATGGGCGGCTGCCCACCAGCGAAATAAAAAAATACCCTTCCTCCGGAAAGGGAAGTTGTAGGGGTTTTCATTACCGATTATACTTACACAGGAGGACATCTTATTTAAAATAGACGTTACATTATAGCACTTAGGAAGAGATGAAGGCAAATGTGGCTTAGGGTAAGAATGTTTTTGCTGGTGGCGCTGTTGTTTGGCATACTCTATGGCATCATCACCGGGGTGGGGGTATGGATGGGGGCGGGAGACGCACTTATATATGTTATCTTGGCCTTCGCCTTTCTCGCCATCCAGTATCTTATCGGTCCTTCTCTGGTGAGCCGGGTGATGAAAGTGAAGTGGGTATCGGAAGATGAAGCGCCGGAGCTGCACCGTATGGTGGCCGACCTGGCCGAGAGAGCCCACCTCCCCAAGCCCAAGGTAGGCATATCGGGACTTTCCATCCCCAATGCCTTTGCCTTCGGTCGGACTAAGCGAGATGGGCGGGTCTGTGTTACCCAGGGCATACTTAAGACGCTAAATAAAGATGAGCTTAGAGCTGTCCTGGGGCATGAGCTCTCCCATATAAACCACCGGGACATGATAATCATCACCCTCATCTCTGCCATTCCTCTCATTATGTACTGGCTTGCCTGGAGCATGCTGTTCAGGGGAATGTTTATGGGGGGAGGGAGAGGGGGCAATAATCTTATCCCTCTTATCGTAGGCTTGGGGGCCTTTATCCTCTACTTCATCACCAACCTTCTGGTTCTGTATGGCTCCCGTATACGAGAGTACTATGCCGATAGAGGAAGTGTGGAGCTAGGAAACAGCCCCCATCATCTGGCTACTGCCCTGTAT
>DFBE01000046.1:0-6826 GCA_002367275.1 Dehalococcoidia bacterium UBA3088
TTCTACCGTCAAGCTGGTTTGCCAGCATAGCTGAAATGTAAGTTTTACCCAGGCCAACAACATCGGAAATGAAGACGCCACCGTACTCGTCTAGCTTGCATTTGGCATCTTTTACTGCCTCCCTCTGGTATACCAGGTCCAGGAAGTTTTCTGGTAGATATCCTTGCTCAATACTGTCCTGGTCAACGTTGATCTTTTCCTTGAAGTACTCATAGAGGAATTTAAGGTAGAGCTCATAAGGGGTAATAGTATTATTAAGCCAGGTTTTATTTTGAATGGTTTCAAGATATTCATCTTTGACATCTACGGCGTTTGCCCAGAGTTCATCAAATTTAGCTAAGGCAAAATCGTAGTCGGCTCTATTCTTAAGCTCAACATTGAATTCGAGGTTGTTTATCAAGCCAGCCTGGGTAAAGTTACTGGAGCCAGTTATTACCCTGCCGACATCCATGACATCTTCAGCAAAAGTCATAATATACAGTTTGGCATGGATGTTTTCTGTAGGATAGGCTTTGATTTTCAATTTGTCATTCTGGAGCCATTCCTGAAATTTCTTAACCCCGTCTTCGACATTGCTGTTGTCTTCGGACATCTCCATTTCACCGGCCAGAGTTTTGGCGAATTCCTCTTTGGTCTCAGAATGAGAGAATTGGAAAATGCCTTGCACTGGAGATTGAGATTGCTGAATTAACGTGGAGGTTTGTCTATTAGTGTTGATGCCAATGAGAATTCTGACTTTTTCGGCATTTTCTAGTGAATGGTAAAGAGTAGAGAAGCCGCTGGTATAAAAATACCCAACCAGAACATCAAATAATCTAGTATCTTTTAAAAGAACACGGAATCTCTCCTGAAGGGTGTTACCCTCTTCATTAGTTATAAAGGTTCTGTCAGTGCTCATTGACTTATTCTCAGAGGAGCTTCAATCCACATAGAGTAAATTCATCAAGTACACTGTGGAAACCTTTTCATTACTAGTTTAAGCAATTCTACTACCGAGCAGGGTGAGTATCAAGAGCCCGAATTGAATGATTGTCCGCAATGTTTGGGGCTTGTTCCGCTCAGGTATAGTTTCGATCTCCTTCTTGTATCTCTTAAGAAGGTCAAGAAGTTCAGGGATTCCAAGGATCAACCACCTCTGAAAAGCTCCGCTCGCCATAGCCTTGCTTTGTGCCATAAACCATGCTGTTATCAACTGCTTAAGGTCGGCGGCCAATCTAGACAGCCCACCTCGGGTAAGTTACTTCTCTAGCAGTGAATCTCACATGACACTATAGCAGCAGGCTTCAGGGCAGCAAAAATCTTCAGGATAGAACAAATTTCCTTAGTTCCTTCATATTTCTGAATGCCCCTATTTTTCTTTTGGATATTTCGCCCTGCTCGTTGACCAGAAAGGTAGTAGGGATAAAACGCACTCTATAGCTCCGAGTTACCTTCCTATTGGTGTCTAACAAAATGGTGAGGGAAAGGTCATTCTCACGGGCAAAATCTTTTACTGTAGAGGCATTCTCGCCCCCATCGACGCAGAGTATGACCAGATTCTCATTTTCCTCCCTAAACAATTTTTCTAAGTAGGGCATCTCTTCCCGACAAGGATGGCAGCGGGTAGCCCAAAAGTTAATTAACACTAACTGGCCCTGAAAGTCACTCAGAGAGACCATATCTCCCTCCAATGTGGATAAGGTAAAATCGGGAGCTTTCTTGGGGGCGGCTAACATCTGGCTGCTCTGTCCCGGCAAACCCATGGCTATCAAGGTTATAGCCAGGCCCACACCCAAAAGCAATCTTATTTTACTGACTGTTCTACCAAGGCCGGTTTTTGCCATATTACCCCCTGCATTATAGGTTCTAAAGAGACCCCGTCCCTTCTATTATTAACCCAACCTTTCACTGACCAGAGAGCCGGGTTGAACGATCATAGGGTCTTCAGAGGTTAAACTGACCGAACTCGCCGCTCAATATTAGCCCCCCTACGGCTATAAGAATGATTCCGCTCACTATAGAGACGACGTTCAGGTGCTGGTTTATCTTTTTCAGGTAAGGTAGAGCTGCTCTCCACCCCACCCCTATCAGGATAAAGGGTATCCCCAATCCCAGGGAATAGAGGGTCAAAAGATAAGTACCTTGCCAGGCTTCCTGCGAACTTAAGGCTAAAGCAAGAATACTTCCCAGTATCGGGCCCACACAGGGAGTCCAGGCCAGAGAGAAAACCATCCCCATCACAAGGGAGCGGAAATATCCCGCCCCCGTTATGGGAAGGCTAAGGCGCTTTTCATAGTTCAGCCAGGGTATTTTGGGGGAGATCAGAAGAAATACTCCAAAGGCTATGATAAGACCGCCAGATATCTTAAGCAGCACATCAGTATTCTGGCTGACAAACTCTCCCATCACTCCCATGGAAGTTCCCAGAGCGATAAATATCAAGGAAAACCCTGCCACAAAGCTCAGGGTATGGAGTAAGGTGGTTCTGTAACGTTGAAAAGATGGGTCAGTGGTTGAAGCACCAGCAATGTTGGCAATGTAGGCAGGCACTAAAGGTAAGACACAAGGAGAAAAAAAGGATAAAAACCCTGCCCCGAAGGCCACCGGCAATGAGACATTCTCCATTTCAGGATGTTAGTTGTCTTTTAGAAAGTTATTCAGTGCTTTTTGAAAATCACCCTTCGGTCTAAACCCAATAAATTGCTGTACTGGTTTCCCGTCCTTGAATATCATCAGGGTGGGAATACTCATAATGCTATACTTGGCGGCTACAGTGGGGCTCTCATCCACATTTACCTTGACAAAATCAACCTTACCCTCAAAATCCTTGGTTAATTCCTCCACTACAGGAGCCACAGCGCGACAGGGACCACACCAGGGGGCCCAAAAATCTACCAGCACTGGCCGCCCTGACTTTAAAACTATCTCCTCAAATTGACCATCATTCACTACTACCGGTTTTGCCATAACTTACCTCCTCTTCTCACGCAATCTAAGTTTATTAAAGCTTCCGCTGCCCGAAATTATACCACTATCCACATTTACTGACATGATTAGCGCCGTTGGCTACGTTCCCGCCGGGTCCGTCTTACCATCCACAGGTTCCACAAGAGTCAGGCCCGCAGGTGGAGCAGCTAGAGCCAAAATCCAAATCGGTGTTGGAGCCTCCTCCTAAGCTGAAACGGGAGAAAACTCTGCGAGGATGGGGCGTCTTGCACTTAGGGCAACTAACCCTACTTCCGTCCTCACCCAGGGATTGATGTAACTCAAACCTCCCCCCACAGTGGCTACATTGGTACTCATAAATAGGCACGATCTCACCTCCTTTCTGTTTAAGCCTATCCTTGTCCCGTCATCCAAAAATATGTCTCCTCGGTCAGAACTCAACTTTGCTCTAACCTCCCTGCCAAAACGCGCTGAATCATAATCGACTGCTCAAACCGCCATCGTAAATTATATACCTTCCTGAACTTCTTTATCCAACCTCTGACATGTCTGTATCAACTTAGTCAGTAGATAAGCGCCCCATGTTATGTCATTGCGAAGGGGCAAAGCCCCGAGGCAATCTCCCTCACCCTCACCCTCTCCCACTGGGAGAGGGAAAACAATAATAAGATTGCGGAGCAAGAGTTTATCCTGAGCCGACAGAAGGCGAAGGGCTCGCAATAACGCAAGACTTTTTAACATTCACCGACTGAACTGTTACAGTAACAAGGAGGGATTAAGTTTTGACAACGAAGGGTACAAGATGGTAGATTATCTTCGAAGCTTCAAACTATAGGGGCTGAGGACTTTTCTTAAGTTAGGGAACAAATGGTGCAGGAAAAAAAGGAGAGGGCTGTATCTGAGATAGCCAAGCTTATCTCAGATAGTAGTGTTTTAGTCTTTACCGACTACCGCAGTATTCCCTGTTCCCAGATGGATAGTATACGGCGTAGCCTGGACAGGGAAGCCAGATACCAGGTGGTCAAGAATAGCCTGACCCGTATCGCTGCCCATAAGTTAGGCATAGAGGAGATGGCCCAGTTTCTGGAGGGCCCCACGGCGATTGCCTTTGGGTGGGGAGACCCGGTAGTTATAGCCAAGACTCTCACCTCATCACCTGCTCTTTCCATCAAGGGGGGTAGACTGGGAAAGGCAGTTTTGGCCCGGCAGGATGTCCTCGACTTAGCCAATATCCCTCCCCAAAAGGAATTAGAAGCTAAGCTCTTGGGCAATCTACTGGCTCCTCTTTCCTCACTTCAAGGTGTGCTCGCGGGTATTCTTCGTTCCCTTATCAACGTGCTTGAGGCAAGAATAAAAACAGAAGGATAAAAGAAAAGACATAAGGAGGATAGAATGCAGGTACAGGAGATAGTAGAAGCAGTAAAATCCCTGAGTGTGTTAGAGCTATCTCAGCTAGTTAAGGCCCTGGAACAGGAGTTCGGGGTAAGCGCCCAAACCGTGGTTGCCCCTGCCACCTCTACCACCACCCCTTCTGAGCCTAAGGCAGAGGAGAAGACTGAGTTTGACGTCATCCTTCAAAGTATAGGTGAGAATAAGATAAACGTAATCAAGGCGGTGAGGGAGGTTACCTCATTGGGCTTAAAAGAGGCCAAGGAGCTAGTGGATAGCGCCCCTAAACCCATAAAAGAAGGTCTTCCCCAGGAAGAGGCAGCGGCACTCAAGAAAAAACTGGAGGATGTGGGGGCCACCGTAGAGGTCAAGTAGAGTGTGGCTGGCTCAGGCCCACGTTCGCCTTAAGCCAGGGATCAACGATCCTCAAGGGCAGGTGATAAAGGAAGCGTTGCATAGTTTGGGTTTCGCTGATGTAGCAGAAGTAAGGGTGGGAAAATATATGGAGATAAGGATAGAAGGGAGTGGTCTCCGCGAGGCCGAAGAACAGGTAGAAAAGATGTGTCGCATGCTTTTAGCCAACCCGGTGATGGAGAATTTTGAATTCCAGGTCAGCGAGATCTAGCCCTTAGTAGATGAAGGCTGGTCTCCCCGCCGGGGGTCGATTTCAACTGCTTCCCTTAGAGCTTTGCCCAGTGCCTTGAACAGAGATTCTGCTTTATGGTGGCCTGATTTCCCTCTCAAGGTGAAAGCCTGAAGGTTGAGCTGGCCGTGGAGGGCAAATGTCTCCAGGAAATGACGGATGAGGTCTTCCTCCAGACCCTCTATTCTTTCGGGAAATGAAGTCTCCACCACGGCATACCCTCTTCCTCCTATATCTATGGCTACCAGGGATAAAGCCTCATCCATGGGAACGATGGAGGAAGCCATCCTTTTTATGCCCTTTCTCTCCCCCAGAGCCTGACTCAGAGCTTTCCCCAAGCATATAGCCACATCTTCTACCACATGGTGGGAGTAATCTCCGGTTGCCTTTAGCTTAAGGTCGAAAACCCCATGGAAGGCCATCTGGGACAGGAGGTGATCTAAAAACCTGACGCTCGTATCCACCTCAAATTTTCCCCTACCATCTATCACGAGTTCAAGGTTGATGCTGGTCTCCGAAGTTTCGTAGCTTACGCTTCCTTTTCTTACCATCATGCTCCTATTCTACCATAGACACTAAGGTACCACGCTTGGTTTTAGGCAAGTTCTTGCTTTACAATAGAGAAGATGATAATAGACTTTCACACCCACATTTTCCCCCCCCAGATAAAGGAAGAACGCTCCCGCTACGCTCAGGCTCATTCTTTGTTCACCGAGTTGTACTCCTCACCCCAGGCCAAGATGATAAGCGCAGAGGAGCTCATACAAAGCATGGATGCCTGCGGGGTGGATGTCTCAGTAGCCCTCAACATCGATTGGCGTGAGGAAGAAATCTGTCGAATGACCAACGACTACATCCTGGACGCGGTATCCCGCTACCCGGATAAGCTGGTGGGTTTTTGCGCCGCTCCCCCGGGAAGAATGTTAGCCGAGATGGAAAGATGTGCAAAAGCGGGGGCTAGAGGAATGGGGGAGCTAAGGCTTAATGGATTTGACCTGGAAGAGATGGAGGAGATGGGGAGAGCCATGCAGGAAAGACATCTCACACTCCTTTTGCATTCCTCTGAACCGGTGGGGCATAACTATCCAGGAAAGGAGGGGACTACCTTGAAAGACCTGTATTGGCTTATTCAAAAGCTGCCCGAGCTTAGCATAGTATGTGCCCACTTTGGAGGAGGACTCCCCTTTTACGGTCTCATGCCCGAAGTCCTGTCCGCTCTTAACCGTACCTTTTTTGACTGTGCTGCCTTTCCCTATCTTTACCATCCCAAAGTGTTCTCGGTGGTGATGGACATAGTAGGGGAAAATAAGATACTGTTTGGAAGCGACTACCCCCTCCTTTCTCCCCAGAGGTATTTTTCCCAGATACAAAACTTAAGCCTTCCCCCCGAGGTGCAGAGGAAAATACTGGGGGAAAATGCCCATGCGATCCTTCATTGCTATTGAGCTTCCCTCATCTATAATAGAAGAGCTATCCCTCATCTCTCAGGATATAAGGGTAGAAAGTCATGCTATAAGTTGGGTTCGCCCCTCTGCCTTTCACCTCACGTTGCGGTTTCTGGGGGACATATCCTTGGACAAGGTCTTACAAATAAGAAAGGTCCTTGAGGAGTGTGCAGGCCACATTTCTTCCTTCAATTTAAGAATAGAGAGACTAGGTGCTTTCCCCAATATCTTGCGCCCCCGAGTCATCTGGGCAGGAGTCTCGGGGGAGATGGATGAGCTGCGTAGCCTTAAGGAGGAGATGGACGACCTTCTTCTGCCCCTGGGATTTGCTCTTGAGCCTCGCTTTTTCACTCCTCACCTTACTCTGGCCCGGGTGAAGAATGAAATATCTTCTCCAGACAAGGAAAGCCTGCGACAGAAGGTG